>JABFWM010000117.1 GCA_013362195.1 Acidobacteriota bacterium | reverse complement strand
AATCGACCGGGCCAACGCTGCTCTACCTGCCGCGCGATCCCGCGGTGGCGGTGCCGGCGTTCGCGCGCGTCGCCGGACTGCCGATCGTCGAGCGCGTGCTCCGCTCCGCGCTTCGCGCGACATACGCTCGCGTGATCGTCCTGGTCGATGAGACGGATGCCGCCGCGATTCGACGGCTGGCACACGACATCGACGACCGCATCCAGTGCGTGCCTCTCGAACGGTGGCGTCACGCGATCGCATCGCTGCCATCCGACGAGACCGTCACGGCCATCGGCGCCGGGACCGTCGTGTCGCCAGCCCTGCTGCAGGACGCGCTGCGCCTCGGCGCGGCGTCCGCCATGCGCGACGTGCCTGCAGGACAGGCGTGGCCCGCCTCCGGCGTGCTGCGCGTGGCGGCGAGCGAGGCCGCCGACGCCAACGCGCTGGCCGCGGCGCTGCACGCCCGGATCGCCTCGCCTGCCCCGCTCCCGAGCGGCGACGATGTCTCCAACGAGCAGGCGCGGTTGGCGCTGCGCATCCGTGACGTCCCGGATCTCGCCCGCGCCGAAGAGGCGATCCGCCGCGCGAGCTACAAGAACACCGACAACACGGTCGCGCGGTTCAATCGGCGCATGTCATTGCCGATCAGCATCGCGCTGATCCCGACGCCGATTACGGCGAATCAGGTATCGGTCGCGCTCGTCGCGCTCGGGTTCTATTCGGCATGGCTGTTCAGCATGGGGCGCTACGGGGCGGCGGTGCTTGCCGCGTTCCTGAGCCTCGCGGCGAGCGTGCTGGACGGGTGCGACGGGGAGATCGCGCGGCTGAAATATCAGGAGTCCGCGCTCGGCTGCTGGATCGAGACGTTCGGCGACTACTCCTATTACATCGCCATCTTCATCGGGATGACCGTCGGCGCGGTGCGATCGACCGCCATGCCGGTCTTCTACTGGTGTGGCGCGGCGGCGCTGCTCGGTACGCTCGTGTCGTTCGCGCTGCTGATTTTCCTGCGCAGCCGCATCACCGCGGGACAGCCGCAGCGGCTCCATGCGATCGCGCGCGATCGCTTCCGGGCCGAGCCGTCCCTGTGGTCCCGCGTCATCTGGAACCTCTCGTTCTGCGCCACGCGCTCGGCGATGCCCTACGGCATCATGGCGCTCACGCTGCTCGACCTGGTGCCGCTGCTCGTCGTCCTCGCCGCGCTCGGCGCGAACATCTACTGGATCAGTCTCGTGCTGAAGCTGCGGCACCTGCTCGGCGGGGAGACGGAGACGGTGGCCGCGTGATGGGTGGCTTAGGAC
The DNA here is from genome assembly GCA_013362195.1 of Acidobacteriota bacterium. GTDB lineage: Bacteria > Acidobacteriota > Vicinamibacteria > Vicinamibacterales > 2-12-FULL-66-21 > QHWT01. The sequence continues at coordinate 1,236 of JABFWM010000117.1, read as the reverse complement.
TTAGGACTCAGGGCTCAGGGCTCAGGGCTCAGGGCTCAGGGCTCAGGGGGCCTCATAGTTCGCGGCGGCCCTCCATCGCCTTGTGCATCGTGAATTCGTCGGCGTATTCGAGATCGCTGCCGACCGGCACGCCCATCGCGATGCGCGTCACGCGTACGCCGAGCGGTTTGAGGAGCTTGGCCAGGTAGATCGCGGTCGCTTCCCCTTCGACGTTCGGGTTGGTCGCGAGGATCACCTCCTCGACGCCGCCGTTGCCGACCCGCGCGAGCAGTCCCTTGATCTTCAGATCGTCCGGGCCGACGCCGTGCAGCGGCGACAGCGCGCCCATCAGCACGTGGTAGACGCCGCGGAAATCGCGGGTCTTCTCGATCGCGGTGACGTTCTCCGGCTCCTCGACCACGCAGATGACCCGCGCGTCGCGCGCCGGGTTCGTGCAGTAATAGCAGGGATCGACGTCGGTGATGTTGCTGCACACCGAGCAATACGTGACGCGGTCCTTGACCTCGCGCATCGCGTCGGCGAGCCGCTCCACTTCTTCACGCGGGGTCTTCAGCACGTGGAACGCGAGCCGCTGTGCGCTCTTCGCGCCGATCCCGGGCAGGCGCTGAAGCTGCTCGATCAGCTTCGTCAGCGGATCGGGGCGATTCATGGGTGCGAGCGTGACGTCAATGACGACGGCGGCGCAGGGAACGCCACATCAACACGGTCCCGCATCCGGCACCCGGCAGTCGGCATCGGCTAGAAGAGCCCGGGGATCTTCAGGCCGCCCATCATGCCGCTCATCTGCTGCTGCACCGCCTCATCGGCCTTGCGCTGGGCGTCGTTGATGGCGGCGAGAATCAGGTCCTGCAGCATCGGCACGTCGTCTTTCGAGACGGCCTCGGGATCGATGGTGAGCGACAGCACCTGCTTGGCGCCGTTCACCGTGACGGTGACCATGCCGCCCCCGGCCGTTCCCTCGACCTTCATGTCCGCCATCTGCTTCTGCAGGCGCTCCTGCATCTGCTGCGCCTGCTTCATCATCTGTTGAATGTTCATGGAATCACCGGAGTCGTGGCCGGTTGTCGGCTGCCGGACGCATCGTACCGCAGGGACGGCGCCACGTCACATCTTCTCTACGTCTTTGATCTCCGCCGCGAACACGTCGAGCAGCGCCTGGACGCCGGAATCCGCCATCGCCTGCTGCTTCAGCTCCTGCTGGCGATCCGGCGGCGGCGCGGCGTCGGCGGCATCGGT
>JABFWM010000431.1 GCA_013362195.1 Acidobacteriota bacterium | reverse complement strand
GTATGCGGATCGACCTCGGGGCGCCTGGCGCCGCATCGGCCGGGAGTTGATGATCGCGACCGACCCGATGGACATGCGTGGCGTGCTGAGTGCCGCGCTCGACCAGCGGTGGACCGGCATGCCGTCCGGCACCGTGATTGGCCACGTGCACCTGCACGTTGGGGACCTGTCGCAGGCGGCGGCGTTCTTCTCGGATGCGCTCGGCTTCGATCGCATGACGTGGCGGTATCCCGGCGCGCTGTTCCTTGGTGCAGGCGGCTACCACCATCACCTGGGCACGACCGTCTGGGCGGGCCCGGGCGCGACGCCGGCGGCCGCCGATGACGCACACTTGCTGGAATGGACGATCGAGGTGCCCGACGCCCGCGCGTTGGCGGCCGTCGCGCACCGCCTCTCGACGTCTGGACATGCGGTCCGCACGTACGGGAACAGCGAAATCGCCGTTCGTGACCCTTGGGGCACGGCCGTCCGTCTGCGCGTGAGCGACAACGCCGGAGGGCCGCGCTGATCGCGCATCGGCTCCCGGTTCGGCGTGAAGGGTGGCGTCGTTGCCGCCGTTGACGGTCGAGGCTCAGGCGCGCTCGATGCTGACGACGACCTTCCCTCGGGCATGTCCGTCTTCGACGTAGCGGATCGCTTGCGGTACGTCGCGCAACGTGTAGCTCCGCTCGATGACCGGTCTGATCTTCCCTGCTTCGATGAATTCCTTGAGCATGAGCAAATCCGATTGGCTCGGCGTCATGAGCAGATTGCCGAACTTCTGAGAACCCAGCGAGAGCCACGGACCGAAGAACAGCGCCTGAATCAGTTGCCGGTTGGAACCGCCGCTCATGACATACGCTCCGTTCGGCGCGAGCGCACGCTTGTACTCCCAAAGCGAGCGGTCGCCGTTTGCTGCGAGAATCAGGTCGTACTTCTGCCCGCTCTCCGCAAAGTCGTCCTTTGTGTAGTCCAGCACATGGTCTGCGCCGAGGGAATGCGCGACTTCCACGCTGCGCGGCCCGCACACCGCTGTCACGACGGTGCCGAACGACTTGGCGATTTGCACGGCGAAGGTCCCGACGCCGCCGGCTGCGCCGTGAATCAGCACCTGCTGTCCCTGCCGAATCCTGCCTTTCCGAAGGCCCTGAAGAGCGGTGAGACCCGAGGTGGGCACGGCCGCGGCTTGCTCGAACGAGATGTGTGCCGGTTTCATCACCAGCCGCGTTTCAGGCACCGCCACGTACTCCGCATAGCCGCCAAACCCGCAGCGGGACAACTCTCCGAACACCTCGTCGCCAGGCCGAAACTGCGACACGCGTGATCCGACGGCCTCGACCCGGCCAGCGATGTCGGTACCGATGATGTGGTGCTTCGGCCTGAACAGTCCGGCGGCCAGGCGGAACGGTAAGGGCGTCCCTCGCACGAGATGCGAATCGCCCGCATTGGCGGACGCCGCATGAACACGAACCAGCACATCATCGTCGCCCGGCGCCGGGTTCTGGACTTCTTCAAGGCGCAGCACGTCCGGCGGTCCGTACGTGTCGCGAACAATGGCTTTCACAGGGCGCACCTTCCCCCGAGACAACGACGACGCGTTCCGTGCCTTACCTTCCGACCATCTTCAGCAACGCCTCGGGATAACGCGCGCCATGTACTTCGATCTGTGAGGCGGCGCGATCGATGTCTCGAAGGTCCTCGGTAGTGAGTTGAATGGTCGCGGCGCCGAGGTTCTCCTCGAGCCGGTGACGTTTCGTCGTCCCGGGAATCGGCACGATCCACGCCTTCTGCGCGAGCAGCCAGGCCAGCGCGATCTGCGCCGGCGTCGCGTTCTTGCGCGCAGCGAACGACTTCAGCCACTCGACAAATGCGACGTTCGCCTTGCGGTTCTCTTCCGTGAACCGCGGCACGACATTGCGGAAATCGGTCGGTTCGAATGTCGTTTTGTCGTCGATGGTGCCGGTCAGAAAGCCCTTGCCGAGCGGGCTGAACGGCACGAAGCCGATGCCCAGTTCCTCGAGCGTCGGCAGGATCTCGCGCTCGGGCTCGCGCCACCACAGCGAGTACTCGCTCTGCAGCGCGGCCACCGGCTGCACGGCGTGGGCGCGGCGGATCGTCTGCGCGCCCGCCTCGGACAAGCCGAAGTGCTTCACCTTGCCCTGGCGAATGAGGTCCTTGACGGTGCCGGCGACGTCCTCGATCGGCACATCCGGATCGACGCGATGCTGGTAGAAGAGATCGATCCGATCGGTCCGGAGCCTTTTCAACGACGCGTCGGCAACCGCGCGGATCTGCGAAGGACGGCTGTTGAGACCGGCCATCTTGTTCTGCTCGATGTTCCACCCGAATTTCGTGGCGATCACCACCTGGTCGCGGACCGGCTCGAGCGCTTCCCCGACGACGTCTTCGTTGGTGTAGGGGCCGTACACTTCCGCGGTATCGAAGAAGGTCACGCCCCGGTCGACAGCGGCGCGGATGATCGCGATGCCGTCTTCGCGGCTGCTCGGCCGTCCATAGCTCTGGCTGATGCCCATGCAACCGAAACC
>JABFWM010000571.1 GCA_013362195.1 Acidobacteriota bacterium | reverse complement strand
CCGTGATGACACGTCGTGCAGTTCACCTGCTGACGCCCCTCGAACTGCTGCGTGTTGATGGTCTCCACCATCCGCAGCATCTTGCGCGCGGTCTCCTTGGGTTTCTTGTCGTCGCGATCGAAGCCGCCCTGCGGACCGGTGACATGGCAGAAGTCGCAGCCTACGCCCAGCGACGCCGCGATGAACCGCATCGACACGGGCAGCTGCTCGGCGGGTACGTCCTTCAGCACCTTGATGTTCTTGTAGTACTCGGCCGCCGTTTCACCAGGACGGGGCGGCCGCTGCGGCTGGAACCCGCGGCCGCCGCCTTGCGGCGGCGGCGTCGCAGCGGGTGGTGCGCCCTGTGGCGGCGAAGCGGGCGATGGCGCGGATTGCTGCGCGCGCATCGAGAAGCTGACGCTCAACACGAGGGCGGACACACACGCGAACTGCCGGGCGCGCGTTCGGGTCACAGGAGTCGCTCCTTTGCAACGGAACAGAGGCGCGACTATTTAACACCGGAAGCGGGCCGCGGCAGATCGACGCAGAGGATGGAGGATCCGTGGCGGATGACGGGATGTGGGCGGATCGCCGGAGGACGTAGCGATCCGCCCGGCAGCTTACCGGTTGCCCCCGCCGGAGCAGCTGCCCGAGACTTCCCGAATCGACGAGATGTGCAGCGTGCCCGCGCCGCTCGCGTTCGACATCGAGCCGCTGCCCGTCGTGCCCGACGTGCTGCCCGTGCCGGTCGTGGAGCCGGTGCCGGTCGTGGAGCCGGTGCCGGTCGTGCTGCCGGTGCCCGCCGTCGAGCCCGTGCCGCTGGTCGACCCGCCGCCGTACGCCGACGACGACGAGGACGACGACGAGTTCTCGACCGTGCCGCGCACTTCGACGCGGTGGTTGATGTACGTCTGCAGGTCGCTGCTGTCCTTGCCCGTGAGGCGGTAGGCGTTCTGCCCGCTCGCGCTCGGCGAACTCATGCCCGACGTGGATCCGCCCGTCGTCCCGCTCGTGCCGCTGGTGCCGCTCGTGCTCGATCCGGTCGACGAGCTGCCGGTGCCGTACGCGCCACCCGAGCTCGAGCTCGATCCGGAACCCATCGAGGCGTTCGTCAACACGAACTGCCCTTCACTGCCGCTCGAACGGCTCGCGCTCGTGCTGCCGCCGGCCCCTGTTGAGCCCGTGGTCGAACCTGTGGACGCGGTACCCGATGTACCGGTGGCACCGCCGCTCCATGAGTCCGCGCTGACCAGACAGCCCGTGACCGTCACGCTCTGGCCGCGGCTCGACTGATCCCGATCGCCCTGACTCTGGCTGCTGGACGACGACGTGCTCTGGGCGCTCGCACCGACGGCAATCGCTGTTGCCATCACGGCGCCAAATACGAATTCGCGTTTCATCTAATGCCTCCTCGCTTTCGTAGGGTTTTCTCAGGAGCAAATCGCTGCAATCACGTCGCCAGTGTGCCAATCGGCGCAAATCTCGCGAAGGCGGGGCGATTTCACGGCAGTTCGGCCTTATGAATGCGTATTTGCTTTGTACGGAGCACGCACGAAATTCAGTGGCCCTGCGACCTCAGCCCGCAGGATGCCGACGTAATGTTCGGGTGAGCGGCGATCTGGTGCGTGACATGCGGCACGCCGCGCGCCTGTTTGTTGCGGCGTGCGCGGATTGACCGCGAGGGCGATCGTGGTTCCTGCGATCCAGGATCGGCGCGACCGTCGCGGTGTTCTCCGTCGTCGACGCGCCGCTGCTCAGGCCTCTTCCGTATCGCGATGTGGATCGTATCGTTCAGCTCGTGCCGGTGACGTGCGCCGCGCAACAGACGCGCGACGCACGGCGCGGCGTCTCGCTTACCGGGTCCGTTCCAGCGACGGAGCGACGCGCCGTCTGGTCGCCTGCTCGAACGCATAAGCGAGGCGCAGCAGCGTGGGCTCGCTGCACGCCATGCCGGTGAAGCTGACGCCAAAAGGCTGGGGCTTCGGATTGAAACCGGGGGGAAAGGGCGCCGGCGGCGGCGCCGCGGGATTGAACGCAAACGGCATGTTCGGCACCATCCCGAACGGCACCATGACCGTCGGATAACCGGGACGGGCGGCCAACGCGGATCCGCCCGCGCCCGGGAACAACAACGCGTCCAGCGTGTTCGCCTTCATCGCCGCATCGATGCCGTTGGTGCCGCCGAGACGAATATCCTTCGCGCGATCCGCCTCGTAGCGCGCCTTGTCTTTCGCCACGTCCATCTCGTCGGAGATGTCGAGCTGCTGCTGGCCGTACTTGATCGCGCCGGCTTTCTCGTGCGCCTTGTTCCATGCCCGCAGTTCGGCAAGCGTCTTCACCGGCGCGGACGGTCCGAGCGACGTGAGCCACGCGGTGAAGTCGCGCTTCATCCCGTACTTCAGATCGACGGAGCAGTCCTCATCCTTGCCCTTCGCATCGTCCAGACCGGAGCAGATGCCCCACAGCAGGAAGTTCTCCTTCGGATCCGTGTCGACGACGCTCGGGATGTCGGCGGGATCGACGATGACCGCGCCCTGTTTCTTCAGGACCGCGATCGCCTCCTCCATGACTTTCAACTGCTCCGGGTTCAACCCGCCGCGCGGACGATCGGATCCGGCGACTGGCACGCGCTCGTAAAACGAGGCCCGCGGAATGCCGATGCGCGCGCCGTTCAAGCCGTCGGCGCGCAGAAACGCCGTGTATTCGTGTCCCGGCGGAGCCGTGCACCTGCGCGTGGCCGGATCGTTCGCGTCGGGGCCGCCGCTCTCCAGCACGCCGAGCATGATCGCGGCGTCGGTGACCGATTTCGCCATCGGCCCCGGCGTGTCCTGATCGGCGGTGATCGGAATCACACCGTAGCGGCTCACGCGGCCGACGGTCGGCTTCACGGCGGCGAGCATCGTCTGGTTCGATGGACTGAGGATCGATCCCGACGTCTCGGTGCCGACGTTGGCGGCCCAGAAGTTCGCCGAGGTGCCAATGCCCGAACTCGATCCGCCGGTGCCCATCACCGGACGCCCGTCGAAGGTCGCATCGCGGGGATCCCGCCGGGGATCGTACGGATTCATGCCGTAGCCTTTGAGCGCGTTGTAGTTTCCCGGCATGTTGCTCGAGACCCAGTTCGCCAACTCGGTCATACCGGTTTTCGCGACGATGATCGCGCCGGCCTCTCGCAGGTTCCTGGTGAGCGTGGCCTCGTAGGGCGGCGTGAAGCCGTCGAACGCCAGCGCGCCGCCCGTCGTCGGCATGGTCGTGGTGTGAATGTTGTCCTTCAGCGCGACCGGAATCCCGTGCAGCGGTCCGCGGACGCGGCCCTGCGCGCGCTCGCGATCGCGCTCGTCCGCTTCCGCCAGCGCGCCAGGGTCGACGGCGATCGCTGCGTTCAGCCGGTCCTCGTAGAACGCGATGCGCGTGAGGTACTCCTGGACGATCGCATGGGACGTAGTACGCCCCGCCTTCATCGCCGCCTGCATCTCGGGGATGCTGGCTTCGACCACGGTGAACGCCGGGGCCGGCGAGCGGGGCAATGTCTGCGGAACGAGCACGGCAGGCACGAGGACGAGCGGAATCAGCGCAGACGTTTTCATGGCATGGATGGCGGCGATGAATCGTGGCGCCGGACGAACCAGGCGATCGTCCGCACCAGCTCTCCCTGTGACTTCTCGAGATGCGCGGCGTGATCCGCACCGGGGAGGATCACCCATGCTTTGTCGGGCGTGCCGAACCGCGCGAACAGCCTGGCCTGCAGCGACGCCGGCGCCTGGGGATCCCGCTCGCCGGTGACGAGCAGGCACGGCACGAAGATGCGTGCAGGGACGAACGCGTTGAACTGCTGCTCGTCGCGCCAGTCGGCATAGATCGGATCGGCGCGAAGCGCGGCATCGACGAAGGCCCTGATCGTCGCGGACGACGCCGCATCGGTGGTGATGAAGTCGGCTTTCGCCGCGTCGGTCGTGTTGCGCTTCCGCGGCGGCGCGGCGGGCGTTTCCACCGTGGCGATGCGCTGGTCGGGGTCGAGCCCGAACCCGAGCAGCAGGAGGCCGGCGAACTTCTCCGGATTGCGCTGCGCCGCGAGCGCCGCCACCATGGCGCCGCGCGAGAGGCCGAGCACGTACACCGGCCGTCCCGCGCTGCGCGCCGGACCATGCAGCCAGTCGAGTACGCCGAGGACGTCTCGCACCGCCCGCTCCGGCGTCAACCATCCGGTCGCATCGCGCGCGGTCGCGCCGTAGCCCCGCAAATCAACGGCGTACACGTCGAGGCCGATGGTCGCCAGTGCGTCCATGAACGAACGGCGCTCGCCCACGACCTCGAGATCGAAGTTGGGAAGGCTGCTCCACGTGCGCCCGTGCACGAGCAGGATCGCGGCGCGCGGCTGCGGGGGCCGCTTCTGCCACACCGCGAGGGCATGGCCGTCCACGTCGACGTCATGGCGGATCGGCGGCGCGGCGGACGCGGGCGCCGCGGTCAGAAGCCCGCCAAGTACGCAGATCAGAAGTAGACGCATGGTTCCCGGGAAGAGCGGCTCCTTCACTCGCGACGGCCGACGGCTTGTCACGAAGGCCACGAAGACTCGCTGTTGGTTTTGGGATTTCGTTTTCGGTTTTTAGCCCTTTGATTCTGGCTTTGTGACTTTCGGATCTTTGTAATCTTTGTAATGAGCCGTCGGCCGTCAGAAGTGACAGACGCCGGCAGATATCTCAGCGGCCCTGCTCCCGTCGAATGCCCTGCCGGAGCGCGTCCATCGTCTGCGGCGAGGCCACGAACAGATCGTCCGGGAAGCGGCCCGCGTAGGCGAGCATGTTCGAGTAGATGACATCGCTCTGATACAGGTTGAATCCCAGACCGGCGAGGAACTGCAGCCGCAGGTTGCGGTCGCGATTGATCGACGCGTCCTTCAACCACGGCGCGAGATCGCCGGCGGTGCCCGCGAACGTCGAAAACAAGTCGACCGCCGAGTTCATGCCGATCTCGCGCAGCGACTGCGCCACCGGGGCGTACTCCGGGCGCTGCAGCTTCCGCTGAATCGCGTCGACGTCGATCCGGGTCGGCTGCGCCTGGCCGAGCAGCACGAGGTCGTAGCCGGCGCCGTTGTTCGTGTTGCCCCATACGATCCCATTGGGGAACGCTTCGAAGAACGTCGCGATCTCGCTCTTCACCGCCTCGGTGTTGCTCTCGTACAACTGCACGAAGAGAGTCACCGCGCCGCCGGGGTTCAGGTGCGACTTCACGATCTCGAAGAACTCGCGCGTGTAGAGCATCGCCGCGCCCTTGACCCAGGGATCGAGCGGGTCCGAGGTAATCGCGTCGAACGTTTCCTTCGTCGTCAGCAGGAAATGCCGTGCGTCGTCGACGCGGATATGGACCTTCGGATTCTCGACGACGCGAAAGTTCTGCTCGCCGAAATACTTCGAGACGACGCTGGGCACGAGCGGCTCGATCTCGGCGATCGTCTCGTGCTCGACGTCCGGGTCGATCGAGACCGCGCCGGCGGTCACCCCGGCGCCGCAGCCGATGACCAGCACCTTGCCCGGCCGCGGCGGAATCAACGTCGTCATGTGGCCGAGCATCCGCTGCAGCCGCATGTCCTGCGGTTCGCTCGACGCCTGGACCTTTCCGGCGTTGTGATAGTTGAGCACGCCGCCCGGCAGGCGCGAGACCGCCACCGTCGCGTTCCAGCCTTCGCCCATATAAATAATGTCGGCGGAGCCGATTCGCGTCGCCGCGTAGCGGCCGTAGGCCGCAAGGATTCCCGGGACCGGCTTCACGGTGCGCGACAGCAGCCCCGCAATGGCTGCCGCCGCGATGATCACGACGGTGCCCACGAACGCGGCCTGGCTCCTGGCGGCAGGTTCCTCACTCGCGCCGGTCGACAGCACGAGCAAGCCAGACAGCGCGCTGACGAGAATCAGGGCCTGCTGCGCGTGCTGACTTCCCAGCCACACCACCAGCAGCAGGCTGCCGACGACTGACCCCACGATCGCGCCCACCGTATTCGCCGCGTACACGCCGCCGACGAGGCGCGCCGGATCCTGTCCGGGCGAGGCCACCGCGGCGAGCGCCAGCGGAAAGCTCGCGCCCCAGAGCATCGCCCCGGGCAGCACCACCCACAGGCAGCGCACGATGTCGAGCTGAAAGTTGTACCAAGGGTCGGTCGAGATCGCCGGATTGATCGGCCAGTACGGCAGCGACTGGGTAAGCATGTACGCCGCCCACGCGAGCGCCGCGCACAGCAGCATCTGGCACCAGCCGAGCGCGAGCCGCGGACGCGACGTGCCGCGGCCGATCGCCGCACCGACGCTGCTGCCGACGCCCAGGCCGAAGAGGAACACCGCGAGAATCAACGAGAACGTGTAGACGGTGGCGCCGAACAGGAGCGAGAGCAGGCGCGTCCAGATCACTTCGGACGCCAGCGCGGTCATCCCTGAGAGCGCGATCGCGACGTAGACGGCCCATGCCGCAGGGAGGCGCGCCGCCGCCGCCGCGTCGCGGCCGCTCGTCGGCCGCTCGACGGCCGAAGTGCGCATCGCGATGAGGATCGCGATCGCCGCGACCGTCACGTTGAGCGCGACGGCCACGTAGGTCGCGAACGCGAGATCGTGCACCCGAAGCAGATAGAAGCCGGCGAGCAGGCTCCCGAGCACGCCGCCGGCGATGTTGCCGCCGTAGAAGAATCCAAGCCACGACACGCCCTCGGGCGTCGACTCCACCCAGCGCGAGATCGCCGGGAGCGTGGCGCCCATCAAGAGGGTGGGAGGCAGCAGGCAGATGCCGGCGGTGACGCCGCGCAGCAGGATCCCGGCGATGCCGGTGCCGCCCAGCGACGCGTAGGCGCCGTTCAGCAGCGGCATGCCGAACAACACCAGAAGCCCGATGACGCCGATGCCGAGCTCGAGATAGGCGTACAGGCGCAGCGGATGTTCGTCGCGCGCGGCGGCGACGCGCGGCAGGAGGAGACTGCCAAGGCACATGCCGCCCATGAACGTGCCGAGCAGCACGCCCATCGAGACGGCCGACGATCCGATCACGAGTTGGAGCAGCTGGAACCAGACGACTTCGTAGACGAGCGCGGCACAGCCGCTGCCGACGAACAGCAGCAGCAGGCCGGGCAGGAACCGGCGCGGGGTCATCAACTCACCTTTCACAAGGAACCGGTCCTCGCGGCCGCCGGTCCGGTGGCGCGGCGGCAAAGGACGCGTATCGTACTACACCGACGACGATGGACACGGGTACCCCGGAGTTCCGCCATCGATCGCGGAGAGCACGTCACCGTATCCGGGAGGAACGGGGGATTACTTCTGGACGCGCGCATCGAGCGCGTGCAGTTCCTCGAGGAGATCGTCGAAGCGCCGGATCGCCTCCTGTCCCACCTTCTGATCCGCGCCGCCGACCATGCGCTGCACGTTCTGCAACTGGTCGATCAGCATCGGCTGCGGATACGGGCCGCCGGCGGAGACGAGCTTCGCCCACACTTCCTGCAAGGGATCCGCGTAGGCCACGGACTCGCGCGATTCGCCGACGCCCGGGGCCGGCGGCAGCGCGATGTTCTTCGCCTGCATCGCCTGCTGCACGCGGCCGCGCAGCGCGTTCGCCCGCGCAATCGCGTCGCGTACCTTCAAGAGAAACTGCTCTTGCGCGACGAGGTCCGCCTGCGTCACACCGTCACTGGCGACGCGCGGATCGACTTTGATCGTGAAGCTCTTCGACTGTGATGCGCCGTTCATCGTGAGCCGCACGGTATATCGGCCGGGCGCGACCATCGGGCCGTTCCCCTCCCAGCGGTAATCCCACAAATAGCGATTGTGACCGGGACGCATCGTCAACGACGCAATCATGGCCCGTCCCCGTCCGCGCTGCGGCGCGTCCGGGTCCGCATCCACGGCTCGCACGGGCTGCAAGTCGCTGCTCGGGCGGCCGCCTTCACCGCGGGCCGTGGCCGCGGCCGATCCGAAGGTGCGGACGATGGTGCCAGTCGCGTTGAGGATCTCCAGCGTTCCCTCTCCCGAAGCACCCGCGGGCAGCACATAGTCGAGGGCCATGGCGACGGGCGGATACTGCGGCACGGCGCCGCGGCTCGGCGCGTAGCGGTAGCGAATCGCGGTGCGCGGCTGCACGAGTTGCGGGGCTGCCGGCGCCGACCCTGCCGCGGCCAGCTGCTGCAGCGGCGAGATGTCGTCCAGGATCCAGAACGACCGCCCCATCGTCGAGATCACGAGATCCTTGCGATGGACGCGGATGTCCGTCACTGGCGTCGCCGGCAGGTTCAGCTGAAGCGATTGCCAGTGGACGCCGTTGTCGAACGACACGAAGGCACCGAACTCCGTCCCGGCGTACAACAGGCCCGCCCGATCCGGATCCTCGCGCACGACCCGCGTCGGGTAATCGCGCGGGATGCCGTTCGCGCCGTCGGTGAGCCGCGTCCACGTGCTGCCGTAATCGTTCGTCACGTAGATGTACGGCTGCAGATCGTGCTCGCGGAGGTAGCGATAGACGGCGATGTAGGCGGATCCTTTGCGGTGCGGCGAGTCCTCGATGTTCTGCACGCGTCCACCCGGCGGCAGCCCGGTCGGCGTGACCCGTTTCCACGTGCGTCCGTTGTCGCGCGTGACGCTGACCGGGCCGTCGTTGGCGCCGACCCAGATCACTCCTGGCTCCAGGCGCGACTCCGTCATCGAATAGATCGACGAGTAGACTTCTTCGCCGGTGATGTCGCGCGTGATCGGACGTCCGGGGACGACCTGATATTCCGGCTCGTGCGCGGTGAGATCGGGACTGATCACCTGCCACGTCGCGCCGTCGTCGGTCGATCGATGCAGGACGTGCGACGCCTGGTAGATCACGTTCGGGTTGTGCGGCGACAGCATGATCACCGTCGATCGCGGGAACCGGTACTTGATGTTGTCGGGGTCCTGGCCGTAGCGGTTCTGGGGGTAGACCCACGTCCCCTGCGACTGGCCGGAGCGCGCGCTGTACCGCTCGACCTCGCCCTTGCACGCGCCCCACACCACGCTGCCGTCAGGCCGCGGCCAGATCCCGCCGGTCTCGCAGCCCGACGCCTGCGTCCAGGCTTGTGCCGGCGCGTCTGCGCTCCAGGCGTGCGGCGGCACGCTCGGCACCACGACCGTCGAGTTGTCCTGTTGCGGCCCGTAGAGGCGATACGGGTATTGATCGTCGACCGACACCATGTAGATTTCGGCGGTCGGCTGATTGAGGATCGACGACCAGGAGCGTCCGCCGTCCATCGTGACGGTGGCGCCGCCGTCGCTGGACTGGATGGCGATGTTCGGCGTGTCGGGATTGAACCAGATGCCGTGCATGTCGCCGTGCGGCGCCTGCACCACCTGAAAGGTCCGGCCGCCGTCGGTCGATTTGAACAGGCTCAGCGCGTTGACCCAGACTTCGTCAGGATTCCTGGGATTGACGTCGACGTAGTTGAAATAAAAGGGACGCGTGCGCAGGCTGTCCGACGCGTTGACGTTGCGCCACGTCGCCCCGCTGTCGTCGGATCGGTACAACCCGCCGTCACGGCCGGGCGCTTCGATCATCGCGTAGACGATGCGCGGCTGGCTGCGCGCGACGTCGAGGTCGATCTTGCCGATCAGCGTGTGCGGCAGGCCGTTCGTCAGATGCGTCCAGTGCTCGCCGCCGTCGGTCGATTTGTAGATGCCCCCTTCAGCGGCCGGCCCGCCGCTGA
>JABFWM010000554.1 GCA_013362195.1 Acidobacteriota bacterium | reverse complement strand
GACACCCTGGTCACGAACGCGTCGGGCTGGCCGTTGTAGACGCCGCCCGGCGAGATGGCATTCACACGCACGCCCTTGTCGGCCCAATAGGTCGCGAGATACCGCGTCAGCCCGAGCAGGCCGGACTTGACCACCGAATAGGTGACCGGCTTGGCCGGCTGCTGATCCTCCGGCAGATCGTCCTGCCGATAGAGCCGCTGGTCGGGCGCAATCACCGCGAGATCCGACGCGACGTTGAGGATCACGCCATGGCCGCGCCGCGCCATCTCCGTTCCGAGCACCTGGCTGCAGAGAAAGGCGCCGGTCAGGCCGACGGCGAGGTCGGCGTGCCACTGCGCAATCGGGAAATGCTCGAGCCGCGAGAAGTTGACGTCGCCGGCCGCTTCCACCTTCGGGTTGTTGGCGGCGTTGTTGATCAGGATATCGAGGCGCCCGTGGCGCTCGAGCAGGCGCGAGAGAAACGCGGCGATCTCGTCGCGGCTGGTGATGTCGACGCGGCAGCCCCATGCCTCCACGCCGTAGTCGTTCGAAAGCGCCGCGGCCGTGCGGCCGGCTGCCTCCCCCGAAATGTCGACGAGCACGGGGATGCCGCCCGCGCCGGCGATGGCGCGCGCGTGCTGCGCACCGAGCAGGCCGGCGCCGCCGGTGTTCTCCGCGACGCGTCCAGAGAGATCGAACGGATTGCGATCGCCCATCGACGGCCCGGTCACCGGCGCGTCTCCATCGGCGCCAGCTCGATGACGCGCCCGGTCGCCATCGATGCCCTGGCCGCGGAGGCCATCTGCAGGCTGGCGACGCCGTCCGCGAGATCGACGACGGGCTTGCGGCGGACCGCCACACAGTCGAGAAAGTGCCGCAGCTCGCCGAGGAACGCCTCGTTGCGATCCCAGCCGTCCCACTCCAGGCGGTCGGCGACGGCGCCATCGGCGTCGTAGCGCGTGAGCGCGGCGGGCGCGAGCTGCATCACGACGCGGCCGCGCGAGCCGACGATCTCGCACGATCGGCTGGGCGGACGCTGCACGTAATCCTGCTGCAGGTGGACGGGGATGGCGCGGCCGTCGATCGCGAATTCCATCAGCGTGCTCGCGACGTCTTCGACGTCGACCTCGAGGTCGCTGAGATGGCCGCCGATCGTAAACACGCGCCGCGGCAGCCCGAACAACGAATAGAGGTAGTCGAACTCGTGGATCTGCGACACGATCACGCCGCCGCCAAGATCGGCGCGCGACGCATACATCTGGCGGTAGTCCTCGTACGGATGCCAGCCGGGCAGGTATTCACCGACGATGGCGCGCGCGCACAGCACCGTGCCGATGCGCCGCTCGCGAACGACCGCCGCGAGCGCCTGCACGGCAGGGTGAAACCGCAGCTGGTATCCGACCATCGCGACCCGGCCGCGGCTCTGCACCGTCGCGAGCAGTTCGGCAACGCCGTCGAGATCGTGCGAGACCGGCTTTTCGAGGAACAGGTCGCAGTCGCCGCGCGCGCAGGCCAGCGCCACGGGTACGTGCAGGCTCGTCGGGTTGCAGATGAAGGCCACGTCCGGGCGCTCGGCGAGCGCGCCGTCGAGCGTGTCGAATGCCCGGATGTCGTACTCGGCTTCGACGTTGCGGTCCGGCGCCGCCTGCAGACGTGGCGTCACCACGTGCGTCAGGCGGCGGACGCGATAGGCCAGGATCTCGACGTCGCGGCCAAGCACCGCACGCAGGTTGCGCACGTGCCGCTGCCCGACCCCGCCAAGCCCGACGATCAGCGCCTTCAGCACGCCGGCCTGCTCGCGGCCGCGCGCGCCCGCTCGCGCTCGCGCATGACGAAGGCGCGGTTCTGCCGCGCCCATTCCACTTCGCCGCCGGCGGCGCCGCGCGCCACCTGCAGCACGAAATCGCCGGCATAGCCAACCGCGGCCAGCCCGTCGAAAAGCGCCGGCAGATCGGCGCTGCCGGTGCCGAGGGGCACGGTGCCGCCGCCGCGGACGCGGTCCTTGACGTGCACGCTGCCCACGCGGGATCCGTAGGCGGCCAGCTCGCTGCCGACGTCGTAGCCGAGCGAGGCGCTGTTGCCCGAGTCGTAATTCGCGAACACCAGCGGGTGCGGCACGTGCGCCAGCAGCGACGCGAAGGCGCGCGGCGCGAGCGAGGTCTCGAGATGCAGCTCGAGCCCGCTCCGCTCGCAGAACGGCAGCACGCGCGCGAGCACGTCGAGCACCCGGCGCTCGTCGGCCGGCGTCTCGATCCGCGACGCGTCGACGAACGGCAGCACCACGCGTGAGATGCCGGCGACGGCGCAGCGATCGATGAGCCACACCAGGCGCGCGACGAGACTCGACGCGGTGTCCTCGTCGACGCGGACGAGCGGACGATCGAGAAAATAGTCGGCGCACACCGACACGACCGAGACGTTCGTGCGCCGTGACAGCGCCTCCATTTCGGCCACGCCCGCATCGGTCGCGAGCGGATTCACGTCCGCACCGTGGACGTCGTCGATCCACTCGATGGCGTCCAGCCCCGCGGCCGCGGCACGCTCGAATTCGTCGCGCCAGCGATCGCGGGGAAAGCTCTGGATCGATTTCCCCTCGGGTGGCACGAGGCGTCCCTGCATGATGGCCATCCGCGGCATGTCAGACCTCGCTGACCGGGACGAGCATGTTCGCGTGGAATTCGTCACGATCGAGGAAGGGCCAGAGGTCCTCGAGCGGTTTCGAGACGAACGAGCCGTCGGGCCGCTGCACGGAGGAGAGCCGCGGCTGCCGCACTTCATCGAGCACGCAGTGCACGTCACAGACGAGCGGACCGGCCGTGTCGAGCACGCGCCGGATCTCGGCGCGCAGGTTCGATTGATCGCGAATGATGTCGGTCTTCAACCCGTACGCCTGGGCCACGCGGCGGATGTCGGGCAGCGTCTGGCCGGTGCGCGAATCGCAGCCGATGCGCGGCCCGCCGAAGAACGCGGTCTGCGAGGCGCGGATCGACGCGTAGCCGTCGTTGTTCAGCACGAAGAACGTGATCGGCAGCTGCAGGCGGCGGACCGTCTCCAGCTCCTGGATGTTGAACTGGAAGCCGCCGTCGCCGTCGACGCACACCGTCCGGCGCCGGCCGCCGGCGAGACATGCGCCAATCGACGCCGCGATCCCGAACCCCATCGCGCCGAGCGCGGTCGTGTGAAACACCCGCTGCCCGTCCTTCACGCGCAGCGCGAGCAGGAAGAGCTCGATGCCGCTCCCCGAGCTGCCGGAGACGACGTTGTCGCCGGGACCGAGCTCGTCCGACAGCACGTCGGCGAGATAGTACGCGCTGACGCGGCTCTCCGGCGTGCGGTGCTCCGGCAGCACGATCGGATACTGCGCCTTCCACGCCGCGCAGCGCCGCACCCATTCGCGGCGATCCCGCGGCGCGATCTCCGATCGGCGCGCCAGCAGCGCGCGCATGAAGGCGCCCGCGTCGGCGCACACCTTCGTGTGCACCGCGCCGCCGAATTTCTCGAGCTCCGCCGCATCGATGTCGACGGCGATCTTGTGCGCGTGCCGGGCAAACGCCTCGGGGCTGTAGCCGGTCACGACCCGATCCAGCCGCGCCCCGATCGCGAGCAGCGCGTCGGAGTTCTGCACCGCGAAGTTCGCGCCGCGCGGCGCCAGCGAACCCGGGCGTCCCGCGAACAGCGGATGATCGTCGCCAATCAGATCGATCGCCAGCCAGGTCGTCTCGACGGGGATGTCCAGGACGTCGACGAGCTCGCGGAACTCGCGCTCGGCGCGGGCGAGCCTGATCCCGTTGCCCGCCAGCAGCAGCGGCCGCGAGGCGCGATTGAGCGCCGCGATCGTCTCCGTGACCGCGCGATCGAGCGCGCTGTCGCGCGCCGGTGCCGCCGCCCCGGTGTCGTCGTAGCCGGGGAGCGTGTCGACGTCGATCGGCGAGGCCTGCACGTCGAGCGGAATGTCAATCCACACCGGACCGGGCCGCCCGGTGACGGCGAGCCGCGCCGCCTTTTCGAGGTGATACCGAATGCTCTGCGGATCCGTCACGGTCACGGCGTACTTCGTCGCCGGCCGGACCATCGACACGATGTCGACTTCCTGCACGCCCACCTGGCGGACGCCGAGCGGCGTCCCGTCGGGGTGGTACATGCGATCGGCGCGCTTGACCTGGCCGGAGACGAAGATGCAGGGCGTCGAATCGAGCCATGCGCCGACCAGCCCGGTGATCGCATTGGTCGCGCCGGGGCCGGTCGTCACGAGCGCCGCGCCGATGTGGTTGGTTCCCTTCGCGTAGTTCTCCGCGGCAATGGCGCTGGCCTGCTCGTGCAGGTTGCAGACGAACTCGATGCTGCGGCAGCGCGAGAGCGAGTCGTTGAGATGCATCGCGCCGCCGCCGGGCACCAGGAAGACGTGCTTGATGCCGAGCCGCGCGATGAAATCGATGACGTAATCGGACAGCTTCATTATCGGGAGGCGGGCTCGGGTGCTCGTGCGCGCAGCAGCGCGTCAACCAGTTCCCGCACCGCGCCGTGGCCGCCGGGCCTGGTGGAGACGAACGTGGCTTGTTCGAGCGCCGCCGCTGCCGCGCCGGCTGGCGCCGCGGCAAGACCGGCGATCTTCATCGCCGCCACATCATTCACGTCGTCGCCCATGAAGATGATGTCGCCCAGCGCGAGGCCGCGGCGCTCGGCGAAGGCCCGCAGCGCCGACGCCTTGTCCTGGCAGCCTTTCGCGACGTCGGTAATGCCCATCTTCACGGCGAACCGGTCCACCAGCGGACTGTCTTCGCCCGAGATGAGCGCGACGATCAGGCCGGCTTTCCTGGCCAGCGACACGCCCATGATGTCCGCGAACGAAAAGCGCTTCCACTCCTCGCCGTCCGGGCCCCACCACACCCCGCCGTCGGTCAGGACGCCATCGACGTCGAGAGCGAGGGCTTTCACGTGCTTCATTTCGATGCGACGTCGACCCGGCGCAGCTTCTTGATGATCGGGTGCTCGCGCTCGTAGACGCGCTTGACCCCGTCGCCCATCGACTGCTCGACCAGACGGATGTCGCGCACCACGCGCGAGATGCCGTTCGGCTCGAGCGAGGCGGCGTGGTCGGAGCCCCACATCGAACGATCGAGCGTGACGTGACGCTCGATGCAGCAGGCGCCGAGCACGGCCGCGGCCACGGTCGAGGCGACGCCCGTTTCATGGCCCGAGTAGCCGACCGGCACGCCGTACCGCTCGCGCATCAGCGGAATCGCGCGCAGGTTCAACTCCTCGTAGTACGCCGGATACGTGCTGCACGCGTGCAGCAGGATCAGATTGTCGCGGCCGAGCACGTCGAGCGCGTGATCGATCTGGTCCAGCGTGCTCATGCCGGTGGAGAGAATCACCGGCTTGCCGGTGGCGCGCGTGTGCCGCAGCAGATTGTCGTCGGTCAACGAGGCCGACGCAATCTTGAAGCACGGCGGGTTGAACCGGTCGATGAAGTCCACCGACTGCTCGTCCCAGGCAGACGCGAACCAGGCGATCTTGCTGGCCCGGCAGAACGCGTCGATTTCCTGGTAGTCGTAGTAATCGAGCTCCAGCCCGCGCTTCAGATCGCCATTGGTCGTGCCGAACGGGCTCTCGCGCGGCTTCGCGAGTTCTTCGGGCGAATAGACCACGTCGACGGTGCGCTTCTGAAACTTGACCGCGTCGCACCCGGCCGCGACCGCCACGCTGATCAACCGCTTGGCGAGATCGATATCGCCGTTGTGGTTGATGCCGATCTCGGCGATCACGTAGCACGGCTGCGAATCTCCCACCGGGCGATTGCCGATGCGGACGACTTTCTGCTGCAAGACGGCTTGGGTCATGGCTGGTCCCTTCGATGAATGCGCGGACGCGTCGTGGCCGCTCCTCACGCGCCCGCGAACGTCTCCTCCACCAGCTCGCAGATGGCGTGCAATGCCGTGCGGTGGGCTTCCTGGATGCGTGCCGTGCTGTCCGCCGCCACCGGGATGACGATGTCGGCGACCGCCTCGGCGCGGGGCCCGACCAGCGCAATCGTCGTGAGCTGCAGCTCGCGGGCACGCGCCAGCGCCGCGAGCACGTTCGGCGAACGGCCGCTCGTGCTGATGCCGAACGCGACGTCGCCGGGCCGGCCCATGGCCTCGATCTGGCGGACGAACACCTGCTCGTATGCGACGTCGTTCGCGATGCTGGTGATGATGCTCGTGTCGGTCGTCAACGCCATGGCCGCCAGCGCCTGCCGGTTGCGCTGAAACCGCCCGACCAGTTCGGCGGCGACATGCTGCGCGTCGGCCGCGCTGCCGCCATTGCCGAACGTCAGAATCTTGTTGTGCCGCGCCAGCGCAGCGATCATGGCGTCGGCGGCGGCGCTCATCGCGCTCGTCGAGCGTTCCGCGGTCGCGAGATGCACGGTCGAGGCCTGCGCGAAGATCGCTCGAATGCGGGCCGCGGCGGCGGTACGCCGCTCGCCCTCCGCAGCAACGGTCGATTGTGCGTCCAACACACGGTTCTCCTGGAACGAGGTCACACGAGCACCTGGAGCCGCTGCTGGCGTCCCGAGCTTCCGGGGACTGAGTTGACTGGGGTCTCGACAGTATACGGCATCTCGCCTCTGCCCGATGTCATTGCAGCGACCACCGTCGAACGGGATTACAGCTCAGCCGGGCGCAGCCGATCGCGATGCCACCGCTGCGTCCGCTGTAGCGCCTCGGCGAGGCTCACGGTCTGCGCCACGCCCAGCTCGCGTCGCGCGCGCGCCGTGCTCGGCACGTAGCGCTCCGGCGCGACTCCCGCAGCCGGTACCTTCGCCACGTGCACGTCCGGCGGCGGCGCGAACTGGTGCGCCACGACACGGGCCAGGTCGGCGATCGCGATCGCCGCTTCCGACCCGACGTTGTACGGGCGCACCGGCGCACCCTTGATCAGAATCGTCCACAGCCACGCCGCGAGATCCGCAGCGTAGAGATACGAGCGGAACGGCGTGCCGTCCCCCGCGACGCGAATCGGACCGCCGTCCAGACCGTCGCGGATGAAATTGCCGATGGCGAAGTGAGCGTCGAGGGGCAGGTACGGACCGACGAAGGCAAAGCACCGCGCGATCGTCGGCTCCAGGTGCGCGTCCGCCGACACCGCGCAGAGCGTCTCGGCCGCGCGCTTCCCTTCCGCGTACGCGCTCGATGGATCGGCCGGGTCCGGTCCGCTGCCCTGCTCCTCGGTGAGGTGACTCACCTCCGGCGGCTGCCGCCCGTAGACCGCGCCGCTGCTCGTCAACAGAAAGCGCCGCGCACCCGCGCGCCGCGCGAACGCCAGCGCCTGCTGCGTGCCCGTGACGATCGTGTCGAACATCACGGCGGGATCGACGCGCGAACCCGACGTGGTGGCGGCATGCACGACGTGCGTGAACCGGTCGTCGGCGGCGAACCGCCGGACGTCCCCTTCGTGCACCGTGATCGCCCGGTGGCGCGCGAGATGCGGCGCCGCGCCGGCAAAGGCAGCGTCGTCGCGCGTGAGCACGCCAACCCTGACGCCGAGGCGGCGCTGATCATCGGCCCACAGCAGCGTCTCGAGCAGCCATCGCCCGAAAAATCCCGTGCCCCCGGTGACGAAGACACGCGCGCCGCGCAGATCGCTCCAGATCGATCCGCACTGCTCGACGACGCGGTCGAGATCCTCCGCGAGCGGATGCCGCGTCACTGCCGTCACCATGACTTCCACGGCGCGCCGCCCGCGTCCCACAGCGATTCCAGGTAGCGCAGGTCGCGCAGCGTGTCCATGCACTGCCAGAACTCTTCGTGGCGGTACGCGAACAGCTCACCGCGCTCGGCCAGCGCTTCCATCGGCGCGTGCTCCCACATCACGTCCTCGGTGACGTAGTCGAGCGCCGCCGGTTCGACGGCGAAGAAGCCGCCGTTGATCCAGCCCTCGTGGAGCGTCGACTTCTCCTTGAAGTGCCGGATGCGATCGCCGTCGAACTCGAGCGCGCCGAAGCGCGCCGGCGGCCGCACCGCGGTGAGCGTGGCGAGTCCGCCGCGGGCGCGGTGAAACGCGAGCAGGCGATCGAGGGGCACGTTGCCGACCCCGTCGCCGTACGTGAGCAGGAACGTGCCGCGGTCGATCAGCGGACGCAGCTGGCGCAGCCGCCCGCCCGTCATCGTCGCCTCCCCGGTGTCGACGAGGTGCACCGTCCACGGTTCCGTGTGGTTGCTGCCGGTGAGCGGCGCGACCCGCCCGTCCCCGAGCGACACCGTCATGTCGCGGCCGATCGCGTGATACTCGAGGAAGTAGCGCTTGATCTGATCGCCCTTGTAGCCGAGCGCGAGCACGAACTCGTTGAAGCCGTAGCGCGAGTAGTGCTTCATGATGTGCCAGAGGATCGGCCGGCCGCCGATCTCGACGAGCGGCTTCGGCCGCACTTCCGTCTGCTCGGCGAGCCGCGTGCCGGATCCGCCGCACAGGATGACGACCGGGATCGACTGGTCAGCCATGCACCGGTTCGGATCGGGAGGCGCCGCGTTCCGTCGCGAAATAGCGCTCGTACCACGCAACGGTCCCGCGCAGGCTGGCGTCGAGGGTGAAGGCCGGCCGCCATCCGAGGATCTGCTTCGCGCGAGTCGAGTCCAGATACTGATCGCGGATCTCGTGCGACGCCTGGTTGCGGATCTCGGGCTGCAGATCCGATCCCATCACCTCGAGGATCTTCGCGACCATCTCGACGACGCTGAGCGGCCGCTCGTACGAGAAGTTGAACACCTCGCCCGCAAGCGACGGCTGCGCGGCCAGTTGTTCGGCGAGCAGCATGTAGGCCCGCGCGCCGTCCTCGACGTACAGGTAGTCGCGCGTGTAACGGCCGTCCGAGCGGATGATCGGCCGCTCGCCCCGCAGCACCGACCGGATGGTGCCGGGGACGAGCCGATTCCAGTTCAAGTCGCCGCCGCCGTAGAAGTTGCCGCAGCGGGTCACCGCGACCGGCAGGCCGTAGGTCACGGCATACATCTGCGCGATCAGATCCGCGCACGACTTGCTGACGTCGTAGGGATGACGTCCCGCGACCGGCGTGTCCTCGCGATACGGCAGCACCTTCTGATCGCCGTACGCCTTGTCGGACGATGCAATCACCACGTGCCGCACCAGCGGGCTGCGGCGGCACGCTTCGAGCAGCGCCCAGGTGCCGCGGACGTTCGCGTCGAGCGTCGACACCGGATTGCGGTTGGCGACGCCGACGATCGTCTGCGCGGCGAGGTGCAGCACGGTCGTGATCTCGTACTCCCCCAGCGCGCGCTCGAGCGTCTCCTGATCGCGAACGTCGCCGCGGACGATGCGGAGGCGATCCAGCAGGCCGGCGGAGACCAGCTCGGATCGCGGCACCCAGTCGCGCACCAGGGCCACCACGTCGGCGCCTTCGTCGAGCAGACGCTTGACCAGCCACGACCCCACCAGGCCGGTGGCCCCGGTCACGAACACGGGTCGATCCCGCCAGAACGGCGGCACGCTGGCGGTCGGACTATTCCCAGGCATCGATGCGAATGGCGTCTCGTGAAATGCCGCGGCCGCGGAGCTCGTGGCTGATCGCGTTCAGCATCGGCGGCGGCCCGGCGAGATAAAACGTGGCCCGCGCCGCACTGCGCAGCAACGGCCAGAACGGTGCGATTGACATCCGCCCGCGATGAATCCCCGCCGGATCGCCCGGCCCGATCTCTTCCGCG
>JABFWM010000063.1 GCA_013362195.1 Acidobacteriota bacterium | reverse complement strand
ACGGGCCGCCGCCTGCTCGGCAGTCTCGATCTCGGTCTGCTGCTCGGCGGAGCGGACGATGGTGAATGGGGCATCCTGAACCTGCTCGGCCAGAGCAACCCGCTCGGGTCCACGGCGGCCAGCCGCCTGGTGCTCGGCGACGACCTCGCGCCGTGGAGCGACGGCACCGCGGTCGTGTGGGGCGCTCGGATGGTGTCACCGACGACCGGACAGGCCGTCGTCTGGGGAGCGGGCGATTACACGGCAGGTGAAGCCGTGGTGTGGGGCGCGTCGGCGGTGAACCAGGACAGGTGATGTCGTGACGGACACCCGCAAGCCGGGATTGACCTTCGCCGGGCGCGCGTATATCCACGCCGTTGGCGCTGTCGGTCTGACGCTCTCGGCGTGGTGCGTGTGGTCCCGTCTCGACAATACGCCGGCGCCGTCGTGGCTGATCTTCGCGGTGCTGACGACCGCGTCGGGCACGATATCGCTGAAGATTCCGTCGATTCAGTCACGTCTGACGGTCTCGGAGATCTTCGCGTTCACGTCGATCCTGTTGTTCGGCCCGATGACCGGCGCGCTGTCGCTCGCTGGTCTCGGGCTGGTCATCGGGTTGCGCTGGCGCTTCGGCCTGGCGCGGACGGTGTTCAACGTCGGCAACCTCGCCCTGTCCGGATGGGTGAGCGGCGTCGTCTTCTTCTCGATTGCCCGGGTCGCACCCCTGTACGGTTCGTCGGGACATTACGGCGCGTTGATGGCCCCGCTGCTCGCAATGACGGCGGCCTATTACGTGGTCAACTGCGGTCTCGTCTGCGGCGCGCTGGCAATCGAAGCGCGCCAACCGGTCCTCTCGGTGTGGCGCGAGCACTTCCTCAGCATTGCGCCCAGCTATCTCGCCTATGCATCGGTCTCGCTGTTGCTCGTGGTCGCGATGCGGGAAGTGCACCTGGCGGCGCTCGCGTTGATCGTCCCGCTGCTGCTCATTTCGTACCTGACGCTGTATTCGTCGTTCGGACGGCTCGAAGACTCGAAGCTGCACGTCACGAAGCTCAATCACCTCCTGCTCTCGACGGTCGAGACGCTGGCGACGGCGATCGACGCCAAGGACGAAGTCACACACGACCATGTGCGCCGCGTGCAGCAGGGCACGCTCGCGCTGGCGCGGCTGCTTGGCGTCTCCGACACCGAGATGTTGAAGGCCATCGAGGCCGCGGCGCTCCTCCACGACACCGGGAAGATCGCCGTCCCCGAACACATCCTCAACAAGCCGGGCAAGCTGACGCCGGCCGAATACGACAAGATGAAGCGGCACGCGCCGATTGGCGCGGAGATCCTCTCGTCGATCGCCTTCCCGTACCCTGTCGTGCCGATCGTGCGGCACCACCACGAAAACTGGGACGGTACGGGGTATCCCGACGGCCTCCGCGGCGCCGAGATCCCGCTCGGCGCGCGCATTCTCTCCGTCGTCGACTGCTTCGACGCCCTGACCTCCGATCGTCCCTACCGCCGTCGCATGACCGACGAGCAGGCGCTGGCGATCCTGCGCGATCGCCGCGGCACGATGTACGACCCGCTCGTCGTGGACACGTTCATCGCGAACTACAAGGCGATCATGCCGGAGGCGAACTCGGCGCCGCACCCGGCGGCGCGCGCGATTGGCGACGCCCGCGCCCAGGATCGCGGCGAACGCGAGCCGGCCCGCGAGACGCCCACGTCGTCGCCGGCCGCGGTCAACGACAGCCTGCTCGCCGTCAGCAGCCTGGCGCGCGCGATGAGCGGCGACGCGACGATCACCGACGTCGGGGCGCTGATGTGGATGATCGTGCGGCAGGTGCTGCCCGCGAAGGCGATGGCCGTGTTCCTCGTCGACGAGCAGCACGACGAAGTGGCGGTGCGGTTCGCGGCGGGCGTCCACGCGCACGTGCTGCGATCGGTGACGCGGCCGACCGGAACGGGGATCGCCGGGTGGGTGGCGGTCAACGTGCGGCCCGCCGTCAACGCCGACGCGGGGCTCGATCTCGGGATGCGTGCGCTGGAGCTGTCGCCGCCGCTGCGCTCGTGTCTGGCGGTTCCGCTGATGGACAGCGACGCGCTCGTCGCCGTGCTCGCGCTGTACAGCGACACGCCGGGCGCGTTCTCGGACGATGATCTGCGGCTGATGGAACTGCTCGCGCCGCGCCTCGCGTCGTCGCTCGTGCTGCCGGCGTTGGACGCGGAGGAAGAGGGCTTCGTCGCCGCGGCGGCCGCGGCGGCAGGCGTGGCGCCTCCCGGGCCGGCGAGCACGGGCGGCTTGAAGCTGGTCAAGCGCGGCGAGCGGCGCAGGAGCTAGTGTCCGCTCAGGGCTCAGGGCTCAGGGCTCAGGGCTCAGGGCTCACGAGCCGTGAGGCTCGGTCGCCTTCCCCCACTATTCGAACGGAAGCGGTGTCTGCGTCAGGATGGGAATACGTAGCCGGCCGGCGCCGTTCGTCGCGCGCAGCGGGGCCGTGCCGACGCGGCTGACGGCCTCGCCGGCGGCGCGATTGAACGCGTCGAGCAGATCGAGCGACCGCGCGCGCGAACGCCGCGGCCGGCGCAGCTGGCGGAGCAGCGCGCTCGTGAAGAAGCCGTGGACGCTGTTTTCGCGCGTCCGCCCGTCCGGCGCGCAGGAGGCCAGCGCGATCGGACGCTGCGCATCCGGCATCGCGTCGAGCGCGCCGTGCAGCCGGCGCATCCGATCGTCCGCGTGACACGTGTCGACGATCAGCACGCGCGTGCGCGCGTCGGCGTGCGCGAGCTGGTCGACGAGCGCATCCAGCGCAAACACGTGGCCGCTCCAGTAGATCAACAGCAGGTCGAGATCGGCGATCGAGGCGCAGTATGACAGGTGCGCGTCGACCGCGGCGGGTGTCGCCTGCGCGCCGGTCAGGCAGCGATTGCGATCCGCGCGCCAGTAGCCAAGCTGCGCGAAGGTCCACGACAGGCCGAACGCGTCGCGCTCCGCCGCGCGCACGGTGGCGCCGTTCGCTTCACGGTTCACGCCGATCGAGAGCAGGTGGTACCGGAAGTCCATCCCCATGGTTCGATCGCCCGGTGTTTCGGTTGCAACACACCTGAGCGTTATTCGTCCGCGCGCGAGTGGGCGCGCGATCACAACGGCGTGATCGGCGCCGCCAAACTTGTACGGCGGCAAACGCCTCGGGCCCTTCGAGCAGGCACTTGCGGACGGTACAGATGGTCACGTGCACCATGCGTGCCGGCGCCTGCGTGCGCCGCGGGCCGATAGGACGCGGATCGCGGCGGCGGTGACCCTGCGCGTGGTGAGATGACCCGCAGGACGGCGGGTCTGAACACCCGCCTACGGGTACGGGGACCGTCGCAGGCCGAATCGTCAGACCCGGCGGCAGCGCGTCGGCGGATCACTCCACACGAAACACGCCGCGCAACGGCCCCGGGCCGGAATCCCCCGCGTACATCACGCGCTCGAGAAACAATCCCGACGCGGGCGCCGTGAGCGCCGCCGGTATGCCCGAGCGTTCGTCGAGAAACCCGGCCGCCTGGCCGACGGTGAGATCGCCGCGGCCGACCGCGGCCAGCACGCCGACGATCCGTCGGACCATGCGCCAGAGAAAATGCGAGCCCTGGATGCGGAGGAGCAGCAGGGCGCCGTCTTCCGCAAGCTCCAGCCCTTCGATCAACACGCGGGTGGATTTCTCGCCCGGTTCGTCGGCAGTGAACGACGCGAAGTTCTTCATGCCGACGAACGCCGCGGCCGCGTCGCGCACGCGCGCGAGGTCGAGCGGCTCCTTGATCCACCAGACATAGGGCTTGAAGAAGGCGGTCTTGCGTCGTGCGATCTGATAGAGGTAGCTGCGCGACACGGCGTCGTGCCGCGCGTGAAAGCGGTGCGGCACCTTCTCGATCTGCCGGATGTGGATGTCGGCGGCGAGCGCGTCGTTGATGCGGCTGCGCAGCACCGCCGGCGGCAGATCGGTGTACAGCTCGAGATGGGCCACCTGCGCCAGCGCGTGCACGCCCGCGTCGGTGCGTCCCGCGCCGTACAGCTCGAACTCGCGCCGGCGCGTCACCTCGCGAATCGCGTGGTCGATCTCTCCCTGCACCGTTCGCGCGTTGGCCTGAATCTGCCAGCCGCTGTAGCGCGTGCCCGCGTACTCGATGGTCAGCTTGAAGCGCGGCACTATGCCGCGGGCTTCCGGCCGCGCGCGAGGAAGATGCTGATCGCCGCGGTCGTGCCGCACGTCGAGGTCGGACAGCACAGCTCGTGCGTGTCGCCCACGGTCACGTCCGCGAGCCCCGCATCCAGGAACCACGACGCGACGTCGGCGCGCGGGAAGCCGAGCCAGCGATCGTGCTGTTCGGTGCGCAGCCACTCGTGCGTGTGCGTGTCGGCGTCGGTGACGACCAGCGTGCCGCCCGGCTTCAGCGCCCGTGCCATCTCGCGAATCGCGGCCCCGGGGTCCGGCGCGTGGTGCAGCACCATGTTCGCGACGACCGCGTCGACTTCGCGGTCGCCGAGCGGCAGCGCGTCGGTGTCGCCCTGGCGCGCCTGGAAGGGCCTTGCCGCGAACTTGTCGCGCGCCTGCGCGAGCATCGCCTCCGAGATGTCGATGCCAATGACTGACGCGCCGGCCTCGAGCGCCGCTTCCGCGAGAAAGCCGGTCCCCACGCCGACATCTGCGACGACCATGCCGGGCCCGACCGCCGCGGCGCGCATGGCCGCGCGGCGCACGCCCTCGCCGAAGAACTGCTTGCGCATCTCGTCCCAGCGGCCGGCCACGTCGTTGAAATAGTCCCGTGTCCCGTCAGACATCGCTCACCGCCAGCAAAAGAACAGGAGGCCGGCTCTGAACCCGCCCTGGCTGCCGGGTCTGAAGACCCGGCCTATTGACCGTTTCGCTATCGTGGGATCATGGCCACCGCATCGATTTCGACGCGCATCCCCGATCCCGGCAGATTCGAGACCTCGACCGTGGTGCGCGCCGGCCGGTGCGTGCCGAACATGCGCCCGTAGACCTCGTTCATTCGCGGGAACTCGGTGATGTCGATGAGGAACACGCCGCAGCGCAGCACGTAGGGCAGGCCGGATCCCGCGGCTTCGAGAATCGCGGCGATGTTCTTGAGCACTTGCGCGGTCTGGGATTCGACGTCGGGTCCGGCGAGCTGGTTCGTCGCGGGATCGCGTCCGCCCTGGCCGGAGACGAAGACGAGATTGCCCGCGATGGTCGCGGGGGAGTAGGGACCGGCGGGGGTCGGAAGGCGATCGCTGGTGACCAGTTGCACGTGATGGCTCATCCCGCCATCCTATGCGAGGAGGATATGGCGGCTCCAGATCTGAAAGGCACCTCTCGATGATGCGCACGACAGCACTGCTCGTCCTCACCGTCGCGCTGGCCGCGGCCGCGATCGTCCGCGGCGCCTCGCAGACCGACGATGTGCGCGACGCGATGAACCTCGGGCGGACGCACGATCAGGCGCTCTACGATGCGTTCAACGCCGGGTATCGCCTCACGCCATCCGGCGTCATCGACAGCGTCGAGGTGATTACGGAATTCCGCCGCGCCGTCCTGATCGTTCGCGACCATGCGAATCGCGGCGAGTATTCCTTCACCGCCAACGATCTCGCCTCCACGCTCGCGCCGTACCGCGGGCAGGTCACCTTCATCGCGCAGGTCCATCTGCATCCGCTGAACACGTTTGCCGCCGCGCCGGCCTACGATCTTTATGTGCGCACCGGTCCGCAGAGCAAGCCGGCCGCGTCGCCGGCGATCAAGCGCGACCCCGTGTATGCGCCGGGCGGCGCCGGTCCGGGCCACGCAATTGCGGCGGTCCGCCTCGAAGCCTCGTTCGCGCGGGCCGACATCATGAACGCCGCCGAGCCGACGCTGGTGCTGATCGACGAACACGGCGCGATCCTCTGGCAGACCCGCTTCGATCTCGCCCGCTTCCGCTGACCGTCGCCGGCGGCGCCGTGCGCCCTCGCGGCCGTGCCGGGGTTGCGTCGACGTGCATCACCGAGTATGGTGCTCGAGCATGTGGAGGGCCTCTGCGACCATTGCCTCCTCACCCGAACGTCGACGCGTTGCTTGCTCTTGCGCTGGATATGTTGTCGCAGGCGGAGGCGCACCAGCGTGCGGCCACGCGCCTGGAAACCGCCACGCGCGTCCTGGCCGACGGTCGCTTACGACGCGGCACGGTCGACGGCGCGCACGCGCGGCAGGTGCGTGAACAGGTCAGCGCGCTCGAGCAGCTCGCCGGCACCAACCGCAAGCTGTTGACCGAATTCAGCCGCGAACTCGAAAAGCTCCTCGGACGATCGTCGCGCGCCTGAGCTCGGCCTTCAGCGGATCCCACGGCCAACCTGCCATCATGCCGCGCCCGTGAACTGACGCACACGCGCAACGTGCAGAGAACGGGGCAGCAGGGCGCCCAAGGCGCCATGCTACAGTCGCGGGATGATTCTGCGTTTGCAGCATCTCGTTCCGCTCGTCACGATGCTCGTCACGGCGGCGCCGATCGTACGGGCGCAGCAGCCGGCGCCGCCGGCGCCGCAGCCCGCCCGCACCTTCTCACCGCAGGACACGATCCCGTTCGATGCGGCGGTCAGGACCGGAACGCTGCCGAACGGCCTCACCTATTACGTGCGGACGAACGGCCGGCCCGCCGATCGCGTGCTGCTCCGGCTCGCGGTGAAGACCGGATCGCTCGACGAAGCCGACGATCAGCAGGGGCTCGCGCACATGCTCGAGCACATGGCGTTCAACGGCAGCGCGCACTTCAAGCCGGGCGAGCTCGTGTCGTACTTCGAATCCACGGGCGCGCGCCTTGGCCCGCACGTGAACGCGTATACGAGCTTCGACGAGACCGTCTACATGCTCGACCTGCCGTCGGACAAGACGGACATCGTCGAGAAGGGGCTGACCGCGATGGCCGACTTCGCCGGCCGGCTGACGCTCGATCCGAAGGAGATCGACAAAGAGCGCGGCGTCGTCATCGAGGAATGGCGCGGCGGCCTCGGCGCGAGCTCGCGGGTGCGCGACAAGCAGATCCCGGTGCTGTACTACCATTCGCGCTACGCCGAGCGGCTGCCGATTGGCAAGCCCGACATCCTGCGCACGTTCAAGCCCGATCGTCTGCGCGCGTTCTACGACACCTTCTATCGTCCGGATCGGATGGCGGTGGTCGCGGTCGGCGACATGGACGGCGCCAGGCTCGAAGCGGCGCTGCGCGCCGCGTTCGCGGACCTCGCCCCGCGCACGCCGTCGGCGCCCGCGCGTGATGCGGACGTGCCGCTCCACAAGGACACGCTTTTCAGCATCGTCACGGATCCGGAGGTGACGCGGTCGTCGGTCAGCGTGGTCCACAAACGCCCGCGCGAAGGCGAGTCGCGCGTCGCGGACTATCGCCGCGATCTCGTCCAGCGGTTTTTCACGCAGATGCTGAACGACCGGTTCGACGAGCTCACCCGCCGGCCGGATGCGAAGTTCCTCGGCGCCGGCATCTACGGCGGCAACCTGAGTCCGAAGGTGGAGACCGTGTCGCTCGGCGCCAGCGTGCAGGACGGGAGGATCCCCGAAGGATTGACCGCGGTGGCGATCGAGGCGAAGCGCGCCCGCGAGCACGGGTTTGCCGATGCCGAGCTCGATCGCGCGAAGAAGTGGATCCTCGCGTCCTACGAACGCGCCTACAACGAGCGCGACAAGACCGAGAGCGGATCGTTCGCGCAGGAATACCTGAATCACTTCCTCGAGCAGGAGCCGAGCCCGGGCATCGCCTACGAATACAGGCTGGTGCAGGAACTGCTGCCGGGCATCTCCGCCGCGGAAATATCGGCGACGGCGAAGACGCTGCTGGCGGAGGACAGCCGCGTCGTGCTCGCGCTGACGCCGCAGAAGTCCGGCGTCACGATCCCCACCGAGGAGCAGCTCCGCTCGGCGCTGGCGGCGGCAGAGCGCGCGGCGGTGACGCCCTGGCACGACACGACGTCGACCCGCGAGCTGATCGAGCACGTCCCCGAACCGGCCGCCGTCACCGCCCGCCGCGAGCTGCCGGAGGTGGGCGTCACCTCGGTGACCTTCGCGAACGGCATCGAAGCCTGGCTGCGCCCGACCGACTTCAAGAACGATCAGATCGTCTTCACGATGTACGCGAAGGGCGGCGCGTCGCTCGCGCCGCCGGCCGAGTACCCGGAAGCCTCGCTCTCGGCGAGCTACGTGAACCTCTCCGGCGCTGCCGGATTGAAGGCGCTCGATCTGCAGAAGCTGCTCGCCGGCCGGATTGCGCGCGCGTCGCCGTTCGTGAGCCTGTCGACGCACGGCTTCTCCGGATCGGCGGCGCCGGCGCAGCTCGAGACCGCGCTGCAGCTGCTCTACGCGCGCTTCACGCAGCCGGGCGACGATCCCGACGCCTTCGAGCTGATCAAACGCCAGCTCACCGCCAACGTCGTCAATCGCCTCGACAACCCGAACGTGGTGTTCGCGGACGAGGTCGAGGCGGTCAACAGCTCCGGGCATTACACGTCGAAGCCGCTGACGGTGGACCGCATCGCGCAGCTCGATCGCGCGAAGATCCTGGCGTTCTACAAGGCGCGCTTCTCGAACGCGGCCGACTTCACGTTCTTCATGGTCGGCGCGTTCAAGGTCGACGAGGTCGTGCCGCTGCTGGCGCGCTACGTCGGCACGCTGCCCGGCGCCGGCCGCAGCACGTCCGCCTACAAGGACGTCGGCATACACTTCCCCGCGACGATCGCGCGCGCCTCCGTCGAGAAAGGACGCGAGCCCAAGAGCCAGACGGTAATCAGCTTCTCTGCCGACCCGCCGATCGAGCCGATGGAGCAGGAACGCATCAGCGCCGCGACCGACGTGCTCGAGATCTCGCTGCGCGACATCCTGCGCGAGGAACTCGGGCAGACCTACACGGTGTCGGTGGATTCCGTCCAGCTCTTTCCGCAGCGCGGCGGCGGCCACATCGAGGTCAGCTTCGGCGCCGCCCCGGAGAACATCGCGAAGATGACCGAACGGGTGCTGCAGGAAGTGCAGCGGCTGCAGAAGGACGGGCCGTCAGCGGACCTGCTGAATCGCGCGAAGGAGACCGCGCGGCGGAACTACGAGACGTCGCTGAAGCAGAACGACTACTGGCTCGGGCGGCTGCAGTTCGTCCAGATGTACGGGCAGGACCCCGCGCTCATCATTCACCGCACCGATCGCATCAACGCGCTCACCATCGAGATGCTGCGCGAGACGTTTCGCACCTACTTTCCGATGGAGCGCTATACGGTCGTGACGCTGATGCCGCAAAAACAGTAGGCGGTAGGCGCTAGGGACAGGCGGTAGACAGCAGGCAGCAGGCGACTCATTCGGGCCACTGGCGCAGCACCAGTTCCACGACCACGATCGCGGCGAGCACCGATCCCACCAGCGCGATCAGCAACCAGGTCATCATCTTCTTGTACTCGGGATCCATGGGGGCGATTATCCCCGATTGGCGACTGCCGATTGCAGACTGCCGATTCACGGATTGTCGATTGGGGATTGATGATTTGGATTGGCGATTGTTCATTGGATTGTCGGATTGGAGACTGACGATTGGATTGCCGATTGATGATTGATTGCCGATTGATGATTGATTGTCGATTTCTCATTGGCGCTACTTTCGACGCGTGGTCCGCTTTTGGCCTGCGAGCTGTTGCTTCAGTGCCTGACG
>JABFWM010000451.1 GCA_013362195.1 Acidobacteriota bacterium | reverse complement strand
GTTGACCGGAACGGTCTCCCCTTCCTTGACCTTGATCTCGGTCAACACGCCCGCGCCCGGCGACGGGATCTCGGCGTCGACCTTGTCCGTGGAGATCTCGAAGAGCGGCTCGTCCCGATCGACCTGATCGCCCACCTTCTTGATCCAGCGGACGATGGTGCCTTCGGCGATCGATTCGCCCATCTGCGGCATCATGACTTCTGTTGGCATGGGGGCTTCAACGGGTTCAACGGGTTCCGGTTCGCGTTCAGTACTGTACCAACTTCTTCGCGGCGTCCACCACCTTGTCGACGCTCGGCAGGAACGCCGCCTCGAGCGGGGGCGCGTAGGGCACCGGGACGTCCTCCGAGGCGACGCGGACGATCGGCGCGTCGAGATACTCGAACGCCTCCTCGGCGATGATCGCCGCCAGCTCGCCGCCGATGCCGCCGGTGCGCCGCGCTTCGTAGAGCAGCAGCGCGCGGTTCGTCTTCGCGACCGAGGCCAGGATCGCGTCGCGATCGAGCGGCGCCAGGGTGCGGAGATCGAGGACTTCCGCCTGCACGCCGTCGCCGGCCAGGGCCGCGGCCGCGTCGAAGGCGGTGTGCACCATCGCGCCAAACGTGATGATCGTCAGATCCGATCCTTCGCGGCGCACGGCCGCCTTGCCAATCGGGACCACGACGTCGCCGGCCGGGACCTCGTCCTTGATGCGCCGGTAGAGGAACTTGTGCTCGAAGTACAGCACCGGGTCGTCATCGCGGATGGCGGCCTTCAGCAGCCCCTTCGCGTCGTACGCGGTCGCCGGCTCCACCATCTTCAGCCCGGGCGTGTTGAGAAAGTACGCCTCGGGATTGAGCGAGTGGAACGGCCCGCCGCCGACGCCGCCGCCGCACGGTCCGCGGACCACAATCGGGACGCCGGCGCCGTTGCGGTACCGGCTCGTCGCGGCGAAGTTCGTCAGCATGTCGAAGCAGCACGCGATGAAGTCGATGAACTGAATCTCGCAGACCGGACGCATGCCCATGTAGGACGCGCCAATCGCGGATCCGACAATCGCGCTCTCCGAGATCGGCGTGTCGACGACGCGCGCGTCGCCGAACTTCTCGTGCAGCCCCTCGGTGACCTTGAAGGCGCCGCCGTAGGCGCCGATGTCCTCGCCCATGACGAACACCCGTTCGTCGGCCTCCATCTCTTCGAAGAGCGCCTGGCGGATCGCTTCCAGATAGGTGATGAGCGGCATGGGTATTTGCCGGGTCTGTAAAGACCCGGCCTACGTGTCGTCCCCAGCGACTGCTTCGGGCGTAGGCCGGGTCTTTAGACCCGGCGATCCCGCGAACGGCGACCTCACGAACTCCAGCTTCGGCACCGTGTAGGGATCGTCCGCATAGACGCCGCGGACGACGGACGCGGGGTCGGGCAGCGGCTCGGACGCCGCGGCCTCGGCTTCGCGCGCCGCGTAGTCCTTGGCCATCTTGTCGATGTCGTCCAGCTCGCGATCGTGCGCGGCGCCGCGGTCGTTGAGGACCCCGCGGAACTGCCGCAGCGGATCCTTCGCCGTCCAGGCGTCGAGCAGCGCCTTCGGCACGTAGCGCGCATCGTCGTGCTGCGCGTGCCCCTGCATCCGCATCGTATCGACGCCGAGCAGCTGCGCACCCTCGCCAGCGCGGGCGCGCTCCACCATCACCCTGGCGGCATCGTAGACGGCCAGCATGTCGTTGCCGTCCACCAGTTCGTGCGCGATCCCGTACGAGGCCGCGCGCTCGTCGATGCGGCGGATCGCCATCTGCCTGGCGATCGGCTTCGAGTACGCGTACTTGTTGTCCTCGGCGACGACCACCAGCGGGATCTTCTGCACCGCGGCGAAGTTCATGCCCTCGTGAAACGCGCCGGTGCTCGTCGCGCCGTCGCCAATCCAGGCCATCGCCACGCGAGGACGGCCTCGCATCCGCGCGCCCATCGCGATCCCGGCCGCGACCGGGATCGAATCACCCAGCATGCTGATCGGCCCGACGATGACGGGCTCGTCGGCGTCGGCGTCGGGCAGGTGAACGATGTGGATGTTGAGATCGCGGCCGCGGGAGTTCGAGGTGCCCCTGGCCATGTACTGACGGAAGATCTCGATCGGCCGCACGCCCATCGTCATCAGCGCGCCCATGTTGCGAATCAGCGGCAGCACGGCGTCGCGGCGCTCGAGCGCATAGGCGGTCGCCACCGACTCGCCTTCCTGCCCGAGGCTGCGATACAGCCCGCCAATCACCTTGCTCTGCCGAAAGAGCACGACGAGCCGCTCCTCGACCTCGCGGGCGAGCCGCGCGAAGTAGTACATCTCGAGGAGCTGCTCGCGCGAGAGCTGTTCGGACGGCCGATCCGGATCGGCAATCCGCCACTCGTCGGCGTTGAGGATTGGCTTGTCAGGCATGAATCGCGGCGCCGTGGGCGGCGTGCGCGGCTTCGCCCACCGCCTCCGACATGGTGGGATGCGCGTGGATCGTGCGGATCAGCTCCTCGACCGTGCATTCGAGCCGCAGCGCCAGCGTCGCCTCGGCCACCAGTTC
>JABFWM010000490.1 GCA_013362195.1 Acidobacteriota bacterium | reverse complement strand
GCATGTCGTAGAGCCCCCACGCGTTGGGTTTTTTCGCGCCGACGGTGTGGTACGTGCCGCCGGGGAATTCCTTCGTCGCCGCGTTGGCCGCGAACCACGCGTGGTCGGGGAGCGCCGACGAATCGGTCGGCGCCGCGGCGCCGGCGCGGCACGCGTACTCCCATTCCGCTTCGGTCGGCACGCGATAGTACTCGCCCGTCTTCGCGCTCAGCCACTCGGCGAACTTGTTCGCGGCATGCTCGGTCATGCTGATGGCGGGGAAGTTGATTTTGCCGCGGCCGAAGCTCATTTCGACGTAGGGAGCGGTCGGGCGGCTCAGTGCGTCGACGAGCGGATCGGGGTTGCCGGTCTCCTTCGCCTGGTCGGCGAACATGAACAGCAGATAGGCGTCCCACGTCACTTCGTGCGCCTGCATCCAGAACGCGTCGACGCGCACGCGGTGCGCCGGCTGCTCGTCCTTCGGCGCGCCGGCCGCGGCGGCGCCCATCTGAAACTCGCCGGCGGGAATCGCGGCCATGTGGTACTTCACGATCGTGTTCGGGATCGTGACGTCGTAGGCGGCCCCCGCCCTGGCCGGCTGCGCCTTCGCGCGTTCCTCGATGCGCGCGCGGATGCGCTGCACGGCGGCCAGTTCCTTCTGCTTGATGGTGGCGGCGGCCGGTGTGGGGGCGGTGGCAGTTTGTGCGGTGAAGACCGCGGCGGTCTCCACGATAGCGACGAGCGCCGCCGTGAAGATCGCCGCTGAACGAAGTCGCATGGGTCCCGGATGTCTCCTAAATGGTCGTCGTGCGCCCGGGAACCGCCAGCCCCGGCACGTCGTGCTTGCCATTCCAGTCAACCGGATTGGGCACCAGGCTGACGTCCGAGTTGAGCGCCTGCTCCCACGTGACCTGCTGGCCGGTGTAGGCGGCGTGACGCCCCATGATCGCCAGCAGCGTGCTCGTTGCCAGGTTCAGATCATCGTTCTTGGGTTTGCCGGCGCGAATCGCCGCGAACAGCACGTCGTGTTCGCGCTGATACATGTTGTATTCCTCGCCCTCGAACTGCCACTTCACCTCGCCGTTCGGCTTCTCGATGCGCGGCTTGCCATTGCCCAGCATCAGCGTGCCGTCGGTGCCCATCACGTAGTCGAGCGTGCCGTTGTAGCAGCCGGTCGCCTGGCGGTTCGCGAGGAACACGCGATAGCCGTTCGGAAAGAGGTAGTTGACCTCGAAGTGATCGTAGATGTTGCCGCCGTTGGCCGGCACCGCGCGGCCGCCGACGCCGACGACGCTGGCCGGCGGCTGGTCGTGCATGACCCACATGATCTTGTCGGCGTTGTGGACGGCCTGTTCGACGAGGCTGTCGCCGCAGAGCCACACGAAGTTGTACCAGTTGCGCACCTGCCACTCGATGTCGCTCATGCCCGCCGGACGCGTGCTCTCGGGCGGCATCGGCTTCACGGGATTCGTGTAGTAGGTCGAGTAGTGCGCGACCGGCCGCCCGATCGCCCCGTCGTGCACCTGCTTGATCGCTTCCTGGATCATGTTGTTGTAGCGCCAGCAGAAGCCCGCGACCAGCGACAGGTTCCGGGTCTGCGCCAGCTTCTGCGCGGCGATCACCTGGCGCACGCCGGGCGAGTCGGTGGCGCATGGCTTCTCGCAGAAGACGTGCTTGTTGGCGTTCACCGCGGCGGTCAGGTGCTGCGGGCGGAAGCCGGGCGGCGTCGCCAGAAGCACCACGTCGACGCCGCTGTCGATGACTTTCTGATACGCATCGAGGCCCACGAAGGCGTGGTCGACCTTGACGCGATCGCCGAACTGCTGGCTGCCCTTCAAGCGCGTGAGCGCGTGCTCGATGACCTCGCCGTCGATTTCCGCGATCGCGGTCAGCTCCGCGTTCGGATCCGCGCCGAGCGCATTGGCGGCGGCGCCGCTGCCGCGGCCGCCGGCGCCGACGAGGCCGACCTTGATCGCGTTGGTCACGCTCTGGCCGCGGATGATGCCGGGAAAGCCGGCCACCAGCACGCCGGCCGCGGTGCCGGTCTTCTTGATGAATTCGCGTCGTTCCATCCTGTTCGACTCGGGTGTGGGTGTGTTGGACATAATGACGTCGCTCTGAAAGCCGTCTGAGGACGCTCGGGTTCTCGACCGGCGGGAGGCGGGAAATCATATCAGATAGCAATCCTCTACAATCGCGGGATGCGACACCGTTCGCCCACTTCAGTCCATCTCTCGTCTCTCGTCGCGATCGCCATCGTGCTCGCGTGCGTCGCGTCCATGACGGCGGCGCCACAGCCGCCCGCGTCCGACGCCGCGTGGCGACCGCTCTTCGACGGCAGGACCCTCACCAACTGGCGGTCGACGAACTTCGGCGGCGAGGGCAACCTCAAGGTCGAGGACGGCCAGATCGTCCTCTACACCGGCGGCGGCGATCTGACCGGCATCACGTGGGCCGGCGCGCCGCTGCCCAAGACCAACTACGAGCTCGCCCTGCAGGCCATGCGAGTTGAAGGGAACGACTTCTTTGCCGGCGTCACGTTCCCGGTTGCCGACTCCTTCTGTTCGCTA
>JABFWM010000228.1 GCA_013362195.1 Acidobacteriota bacterium | reverse complement strand
AACATCGGTCATTTCGACAACGAGATCGACATGGCCGGCCTGAAGAAGCGCGGCATCGAGCGCATCAACATCAAGCCGCAATACGACGAGTTCCGCTTCCCGGACGGCCACAGCGTGCTCGTCCTCGCCGAGGGGCGGCTGCTGAACCTTGGCTGCGCCACCGGGCACCCGAGCTTCGTCATGTCCGCGTCGTTCACCAACCAGGTGATCGCGCAGCTCGAGCTGCACCAGCACAACGAAAAGTACGAGAAGAAGGTCTATATCCTGCCGAAGCACCTGGACGAGGAAGTGGCGCGGCTGCACCTCGATCATCTCGGCGTCAAGCTGACGAAGCTCACGCCCGAGCAGGCGCAGTACATCGGCGTGCCGGCGGAAGGGCCGTACAAGCCGGAGCACTACCGCTACTGACGAGGGTGAGGAAGCCGGAGACGACACGGAAGGCTGTTCTCGAAAGGCCGCGCAACCGCGCGGCCTTTCCCGTCTAACGGCGACGCGAAGCCGCGTCCCGGCTGCTTTCTCCGGTCTCCGTGACGCAGCGAACTGCTGGCGCAGCCACGCCAGCCGATCGAGGCGTGCCTGATACGTGAGCTCGTGCTCGAAGTCGTACGCCTTCACCGTCGACGAGTGTAGAGCCCGCCGCGACGGCCGCGCGGTTTGCCGACGTCTCGCGCTTCCCGCTTCAGGCGGAAGGACCGGATAATCGACTTGTGAAGCCCGCCGTGTTGCTGTGTCTGGCCGTCGTGGTCTCGGCGTGCGCGCGCGACAAGCCAGCTGCGCCGTCTGGTCCGATCAATATCGTTCTGATCACGATCGACACGCTGCGCGCGGATCGCGTCGGCACCGGGTTGACACCGTCGATTGACGCGCTCGCCGCCCGCGGGCTGCGCTTCACGACCGCCCGCGCGACGGCGCCGCTGACGCTGCCGTCGCACTCGACGATTCTCACCGGCCAGCTGCCGCCGCAATCGGGTGTGCGGGTGAACGGGGGAGGCGGACTCGCGGCCGGCCACCCGACGATCGCGCGCGTGCTCAAAGACGGCGGGTATCGGACCGGCGCGTTCGTGGGCGCCTACGTGCTCGATCGGCGCTTCGGCCTCGCGGACGGCTTCGACACCTACGACGATCGCGTCAACCGTGACCCCTCTGGCGCCGTCAGCCTCGAGGCGCAGCGCCGCGGCGACGCCGTGATGACCGCCGCGCTCCACTGGCTCGGGTCGTCGAATGTGCGGCCCTTATTTGCGTGGATTCACCTCTACGATCCGCACGCGCCCTACGACCCCCCGCCGGAGTACCTGGCGCGCGCCAGGAACGTCGCCTACGACGGGGAGGTGGCGTTCGCCGACGCGCAGGTCGGCCGCCTGCTCGAGTGGGTGAAAACGTCCGGGAACATTGGGACCACCGTGATCGCCATCGCCGGCGACCATGGCGAAGGGCTTGGCGATCACGGTGAAGCGACGCACGGGATGCTCGCCTACGACTCGACGCTGCGGATCCCGCTGGACATCGCCGCGCCTGGCCATGGGGCAGGTGTCGTGAACGACGCGGTGTCGCTCGTCGATCTTGCCGGCACGCTGCTGCAGCTCGCCGGCCGACCGCTGCCACAGGCGATGAGCGGACGTGCGCTGCTCGGCGCGGCGCGCGCGTC
This sequence comes from Acidobacteriota bacterium, assembly GCA_013362195.1. Lineage (GTDB taxonomy): Bacteria > Acidobacteriota > Vicinamibacteria > Vicinamibacterales > 2-12-FULL-66-21 > QHWT01. The sequence goes on along the minus strand of JABFWM010000228.1, from coordinate 914 downwards.
CGATGACGTCTATGCAGAGACGCACTATCCGCGTGTGGCGGGGTGGCATCCGCTGACGGTGCTCGTCGACGGACGCTGGAAGCTCATTGCCTCGTCCGAGAACGAGCTCTACGACCTGCAGAACGATCCCGGTGAACGGCGGAACCTGGCAGAGGAACGGACGACCGTGGTCGATGCGATGCGCGCGCGCGCACGCACGTTGAGCGCGTCGAGCGCGGCGCCCGCTTCCGCCGTCCCCGCCGACGCGGCGGAGCGGCTGCGCGCGCTCGGCTACGTCTCGGGCGGCGCGTCGAGCGATCCCGTGGACGATCTCGCGCCCAATCCGGCGCGTCTCATCGCGGCTTGGTACACCTTCGAGAAGGAACTGGGCCGGCTGACGGCGGGTAGCGCGCGCCGCGCGCTGCCCGGACTCGCCGGTCTCGCGCGAACGTTTCCGGATGCGCCGCTGTTCCAGTCGGCCTACGCGCGGGCGCTGAAGGACACCGGCCGCGTCGGCGAAGCGCTCGATCTGTATCGACGGCTCGTCACGCGCTGGCCGGGCAACGCGGATCTTTATCACGACCTCGCCGTTGCCGCCGGCGCCGCGGGGCTCGCGGGGGAGGCCGGCCGCGCCGAGCAGGCCGCGCTCGCGCTCGAACCATCGAACGCGTCGGCGGCGAACGGTCTGGGCCTCGCGCACGTGGAGAAGGGCCGCACCGTGGAAGCGGCCGCCGCGTTCGAACGGGCCGTCCGGCTCGATCCCTCGAACGCGACCTACTGGACGAACCTCGGGTACGCGCGGCGGGCGCAAGGCAACACCGCCGCCGCGGAGGCCGCGTACCGCAAGGCGCTGGACCTCGATCCGCGGCACGCCGATGCCGCCAACGGCATTGGCGTCCTGCTCGTGCAGTCGCAGCGCGCGGCTGAAGCGATCC
>JABFWM010000693.1 GCA_013362195.1 Acidobacteriota bacterium | reverse complement strand
GGGTTGAAGAACTTGACGACGCCCTTGCCCTCGCCAACGACCTGGGGCGGCATTCCGCCACCGCCGCCGCCGCGAAAACCGCCGCCACCGCCACCGCCGCGGAAGCCGCCGCCACCGCCGCCGTAGCCGCCGCCACCGCCGCCGCCGAAGCCGCCGCGATCGCCATAGCCGCCGCCACCGCCGCCGAATCCGCCGCGCCCGCCGCCGTAGCCGCCGCGCTCCTCGAATCCGCCGCCGGCGAACTCACCGCCGCCGAAATTGTCACCACCACCGAAACTGTCGCGCTTGTCGCGGCCGCGTCCACCGCGATCCCCCTTGCGCCCTCTATCGAAACCCATGCTCGTCCAAACTTCCGTGTGCCCGCAAATACATAAAACCAACGCGCTGGGCCGAATCGCGCTACCGGTTACAGTGCATGTTTTGCTCACGCACCGTTCACTCCCTTAGCTGAAAATTATTTCTGGGCCTAGTGATTGAATCTGGCGGGCCGGCCGATGGGGCTGGCAAGGCAGGGGACGCACGGACTAAAGCAGTCCGTAAGCCTGTCGCAGGAGTAAGAATGGCGATCCATTTTCATGAGGAAGACCTGCCGTCGGACGTCACGTTCGACGGGCCGATCGCGGTGGATACCGAAGCGATGGGATTGATTCCCGGCCGCGACCGGCTGTGCCTGGTGCAGATGTCCGACGGACGCGGCGACGAGCATCTCGTCCGATTCCGCCGCGGGAGCGACTATGCGGCTCCGAACCTCAAGGCGGTTCTGGGCGATCCGAACCGCTTGAAGCTCTACCACTTCGCGCGTTTCGACGTCGGCATCATGCAGGCCTATCTCGGGATCATGGCAGCGCCGCTCTATTGCACCCGGACGGCATCGCGCCTGGTGCGCACCTATACCGACCGGCATGGGCTCAAGGAGCTCGTGAAGGAAATGCTCAACATCGACCTGTCGAAGCAGCAGCAGACGAGTGACTGGGGCGCGGACGAACTCTCCGATGCGCAGCGCGAATATGCGGCCAGCGACGTCCGCTATCTCCACGCGCTCAAGGAGAAGCTCGATGAGCGTCTCGAGCGCGAAGGCCGCATGCCGCTGGCGCAGGCCTGCTTCGACTTCCTTCCGGCACGGGCGCTGCTCGATATCGCGGGCTGGCCCGACCAGGACATTTTCGCGCACGACGGCTGATGGCGAACGCGAGCGCATCCCGATCGAGGCAGCAATGGGCGAGCTCAGGCAGCGCGCACGACCGGCTCGTGCGTTTGACGAAGATTCTGCTCCCCAGCGCAGTGGGCGTGCTGATCGCGGTTCTCGCGGTCGCGCCGCTCGGCAAGAAAGGCGACGTCAGCTTCATCCTCGACAAGAAGAAGGTCGAGAATGCGCATGAGCGCATGCGCGTCGAATCGGCGCGTTACGTCGGCAGCGACGACAAGGGGCAGAAGTTCACGATCACCGCCAACAACGCGATCCAACCGAGCTCCGACGTCCCGGTCGTCAGCATCAACGGCATGTTCGCGCAGCTCGAGCAGCCTCAAGGGCCGCTGATGCTCGGCGCGAACAAGGGCCGCTACAATCTCGACACGCAGCAGATCGCGATCGAAGGGCCGGTCCGCGTCCTGGGCGGCGATGGCTACCATCTGGCGACTCGCGACGTCACGGTCGACATGAAGCAGCGCAAGCTGCAGAGCGCCGGTCCGGTCTCCGGCCAGTTGCGGCTGGGCCAGTTCCAGGCCGGCCAGCTGAAGGCCGATCTCGGGTCGCGAACCGTCGTGCTCGACGGCGGCGCTCGCTTGAAAATCGTGCAGGGGGCGGTCAGATGAAGCGCGTGAGGGCAACCGGCATCATTTTTGCAGCAAGCGTCGCGGTGACCCTCGCCGGGTCGGCCGGCGTCGGCCAGTCGCAGCAGAGCGGCATGTCCGCCCTCAAGGGTCACAACAGCAACGCGCCGGTCGACGTCACTGCCGAAAGGATCGAGGTACAGGACCGCGCGGACCGCGCGATCTTCGCGGGCAACGTCCATGCGACCCAGGCGGAAATGACGCTGGATACGGAGCGGCTGACAGTCGCGTATTCGAACAAGCCGGGCGGCGCGGGCGGGGCCAGCGGGACCGGCGGCGTGCAGATCCACCGGCTGGATGCGGCCGGCGGCGTGGTCGTGCACAGTCCCTCTGAAACTGCGAAGGGCGACTTCGGGATCTACGATCTCGATCGGAAGCTGATCACCATCATCGGCAACGTCCGGCTCACTCAGCGGAACAACGTTGTGATGGGCCAACGGCTGGTCATCAACCTCGATTCGGGCCGCGCGGTGATCGACGGCGGACCGCCGGGCGTGAACTCCAGCGGCGGCCGGGTCACCGGCCACTTCACGGTGCCGCAAAAAACGAACGGAAGCTGAGCCGCGGCATGAACGAAGCTGCGACCTTCGCGCGTCCACCGGCCGAGGCGCAGTTGGCAAATGACGGACTGGGCGTCCGCTCGATCGCGAAAGCCTACGACCGGCGCGCGGTGCTCCACGACGTCTCGCTCGACGTCCATCGGGGCGAGGTCGTCGGCCTCTCGGCCCC
>JABFWM010000405.1 GCA_013362195.1 Acidobacteriota bacterium | reverse complement strand
CGTCCGCGGAGCTGCGCGTGCCGGTCTGGGGCAGCCTGAGCGCGGTGGCGTTCGCCGATGCCGGCGGCGTGTCGAACGAGACGTGGAAGGTCGATCTCAACAACCTTCGCTACGATGTCGGCCCGGGGCTGCGCTACAACACGCCGATTGGCCCCGTCCGCGTCGACGTCGGCTACCAGCTCAATCCGATCCCGGGCCTGCTCGTGAAAGGCCGCGAGCAGAGCCGGCGCTTCCGCCTCCATTTCTCGATCGGTCAGGCCTTCTAGCCATGCTGCAACGCCGCGTCACTCCCGCCAGGAAGTACCTGCGGCGCACGCTGCAGGTGGTCGCGCTGGTCGGCACGCTGCTCGTCGCCATCATAGCGCTCGCGGTGATCGCCTCGCAGACGCCGTGGTTCAAGGACTGGCTGCGCCGGTACATCGTCCGCGAATCGAAGCAGTACGTGAACGGCAACCTGTCGGTCGGCACGCTCGGCGGCAATCTCTTTTACGGCGTGCAGCTCGGCGACATCGCCCTCGAGGTGAACGGCGAGCAGATCGTCACGTTGAAGCGCCTCGAGGTGAAGTACAGCCTGAGCGAGTTGATCGCGAGCGGCATGACCGTCCGCGCGATTCGCCTGGAACAGCCGTTCGTCCTGCTGCGCCACGATCGGCGCGGCTGGAACCTCGCCGACGTCGTCAAGCGGCAGGAACAGGAAGCGGATCGCCAGGGACCGGGCAAGCCGCTGTCGCTGCCCGACATCGAAATCATCGACGGCCGCGCGGCGATCGAGGACAAGGCGCCATCGGACGCGTACCGGCTTCCGAGCCGCATCGACGGGCTGAACGTGCGGGCCGGGTTCGAGTACGCCCCCGTCCACTACAGCCTGACGATCGGGCGGCTCCAGTTCGCGGGCACGGCGCCGGATCTCACGGTCACGAGCCTGACCGGGCGCGTCGGCACGCGCGACGACAATCTCAACGTCGAGAAACTGACGCTGCTGACGCCGCGGAGCAACGTCACCATCGACGGCGTCGTCCGCGATTACCTGAACCAGCCGTCGCTGCAGGTGACGGTCTCGGCGCCGACGCTCTCGCTCCCTGAGTTCGGCGGCGTGCTGCCGGCCGTGCGCGGCTACGACCTGCATCCGGCGCTCGACCTGAAAGCGTCGGGTCCGCAGAACAACCTCGAGCTCACGCTGAACGCCAAGTCCGAGGCCGGCGGCGTCAACGGCACGATCACCGCCGACGCGCTCGCGCCCGATTTTGCGGCGCGCGGCACCGTCAACGTCGTGAACCTGAACCTCGCGCCGCTCGTGAAGGATCCCGCGCAGGCGAGCGATATCACCGGCCGCGCGACCGTCGACGTCAAGATGGCCAGTGCGCCGGCGGATGCGCCGGCGCTCGAACGCATGCGCGGCACCTTCGCCGTCGATGCGCCCCGCGTGGCGGCCGCCGGCTATCGCGCCAGCGACGTGCGCCTCCGCGGCACGATCGCCGGCCGCAAGATTGGCGTCGACGGACGCGCGGGCGCCTACGGCGGCACCGCGGCCGCGAAGGGGACCGTGGTGGCGCCGGCCACCCCGTCGGACGCGCTGCGATTCGATCTCGCGGGCAGCCTCGCGCACGTCAATCTCGCCAGCCTGCCCCGTGCGGTGAATGCGCCGCGGGTCGCGACCGACGTCAACGCGCGCGCGTACCACGTGACCGGCGCGATTGGCAAGGCGACGACGACGATCGACGGCGATGCGACGCTGGCCACGTCGACGGTCGCGGGCGGCACGATCGTGGACGGCACGCGCGCCGGCTTCGGGATCGTCACCGGGCCGCGCCGCGCCCTGGACGCGCGCTATAGCGCGCGCGGCGGCGTGCGCAACGTGAACCTCTATCGCATCGGCCAGGCGTTCGCCGTCGCCGCGCTCGACAAACCGGAATACGACAGCCGCATCAACGCCGACTTCGACGTGGCCGGGAGCGGCACCGCCGTCGATTCGATGACCGTCGATGCGACCGCCACCATCACGGACTCGGACGTGATGGGTGGCACCGTGCCGCGCCTGGCCGTGGACGCGCATCTCGCAAACGGCGGCGTGCGCGGGCGCGCGAACGGATCGCTCGCCGGATTCGATCCGGGGCGGATCAGCGGCAACGGCACCTACAAGGGCCGCGTCAACGGTACGGTCGATCTGTCGTTCGCGCTGCGCGATGTCTCGGGCCCGATCACGCCCGACGCGATTTCGGCCGACGGGCGGGTGACGCTCGCCGACGCCGAGGTGGCGGGGGTGGCCATCACCAACGCCGACATTCAGGGGCAGTACGCCGACCGCCGCGGCGAACTGCGGCAGGCGACGATCAAGGGGCCGGATCTCGACGTCCAGGCGTCAGGTCCGATCGCGCTCGACGAGACCGGCAACAGCAACGTGACGTTCCACGTCGCCGCCACCGATCTCGCGCAGGTCGGGACGCTCGTGAATCAGCCGCTCGGCGGCGCTGCGATCGTCGACGCGACGCTCACCGGGAACGCCTCGTCGCTCACTATCGCCGGCACGCTCGAAGGCTCGGATCTGGCGTATCAGGCGAACAACGCGCTCGACCTGGACAGCACGTTCAACGCGACGATCCCGAACCTCGAGTTCGCGCGGGCACGCGTGCAGGCCGATACGACGGCGACGTTCGTCGAGGCCGCCGGGCTGAAGATTAACGAGCTCACCGCGAACACGACGTACGCCGACCAGAAACTCGATTTCCGGACGCACATCGCCGAAGCGCCGGGCGGCGGCGCGGCGGAGCAGGCGGCGACGGGCGCCGGCGCGAATGCGGCGCTGGCGAATGCTTCGGGCGCGCGCGAGCTCGACGCGAGCGGCAGTCTTCTCCTGCACCCCGATCATCAGGAGATCCATCTGCCCAACCTCGCGGTCCGCACCCAGGGCGTCGAGTGGCGCACCGCGCCGGGGACTTCGGCGACGGTGCAGTACGGCAACAACCGACTCGAGCTCCAGGGCGTCCGCCTCGTCAGCGGGACGCAGTCGCTGGACGTGAGCGGCGGGTTCTCGCTTGGGAACAACACCGCCCCCGGCGCGATCACCGTCACGGCGCAGCACGTGGACCTGGCGCAACTCGAGAAGCTCGCGCTGCAGAACCGCGGCATCACCGGCACGCTCACCGCGAAAGCGACCATCACCGGCACGGCGAAGCACCCGGCCGTCGAAGGGCACGTCGAGGTCGCCAACGGCGGCTTCCAGAACTTCAAGTACGCGTCGCTCACGACCGACGCCACGTATGCCAACGATCGACTGACGCTCGATGCGCGGCTGCTGCAGTCGCCCGGCGTCGAACTCACCGCCAAGGGCACGCTGCCGATGAGCGCGCTGCGCCCGAATCCGCCGGGCGTGACCGGCCATATCGCCGCGAGCGCCGGGGACGAAATCGACCTCCGCGTGCAGTCCACGCAAATCGATCTCGGCCTGGTGCAGGGCTTCACCAACCAGCTGACCAACGTCACCGGCACGCTGCAGGCGGACGTGCGCGTGACCGGCTCGGGAGAGGACCCGCACCTGAACGGCTACCTGGACATTCAGAACGGCGCCTTCGCGGTCGTGCAGGCGGGCACGCGCTTCTCCGGCATGACGACGCGGATCGAGCTCCAGCCCGATCAGGTGCACGTGCCGCGCTTCCAGATCCTCGATCAGCACAACAACGCGCTGACCATCGCGGGCGACCTGGCCGTCCACCAGCGCCGGGCCGGCGCGGTGAACATCGCGATCGACAGCGACAACTTCAAGCTGATGGACAACGAGCTCGGCGACGTGCACGCGGGGACGCACCTCAAGGTGACCGGCGAAGTGCGGCAGCCGCGCGTCGAAGGCGAGGTGCGGCTCGATCAGGCGCGGCTCGAGATCGACAAGATCCTGCTGATGTTCGCGTCGCCCTACCGCGAGGAAGCGCTCCCCGACGTCGTCACCGCGCAGGAGACGACGACCACCGACAAGGGCGCCGACGAGGCGACGCGCGACGCGTTCGCGAAAGGGCGGGAACTGAGCGCGCAGACGAGAGACGCGCTGAACGCGACCGCGCCCGAGACGCCGGCGCCGCAACAGGGCCTGGCGGCCGCGCTTGCCCTCGACGTGCACCTCGTCGTTCCCGACAACATGGTCGTCCGCGGCCGGGACATCCGCCCGGGCGGCGCGACCGCGATGCAGATCGGGAACGTCAACGCGACCGTCGGCGCCGATTTGTACGTGCAGAAAAAGCCGAACGCGGCGATCACCATCCGCGGCAGCGCGAATACCGTGCGCGGCTTCTACGAATTCCAGGGGCGCCGCTTCGAGCTCGCGCGCGGCGGCACGCTGCAGTTCCTCGGACTGCCCGACATCAACCCGAACGTCGATGTCACCGCCAGCCGGTTGATTCCCAATACGGGCGTCACGGCGAACATTCACATCACGGGCACGCTCCGCGCGCCGGAACTGGCGCTGTCGAGCGACCCGCCGCTCGACGAGGCCGACATCCTCTCGCTGGTCGTGTTCAACCGCTCGGTCAACGAGCTGGGCACGGGTGAACGCGCCTCACTTGCCGAGACCGCCGGAGGGATTGCCAGCGGCTTCATCGCCGCGCCGCTCAGCCGATCGATCGGCAAGGCCCTCGACGTCGATCTGTTCGAGATCACCACCAGCGATGCGCAGACGGGAGAAAGCGCCGGCGGCGTCACGCTCGGCAAGCAGGTCGGCGACAAGGCGTTCATTCGTTTCCGTCAGCAGTTCGGCCAGCGCAGCTTTACCGAATTCATGCTGGAGTACGACCTGGCGAGGTTCCTGCGGGTGCAGACGACCGTGGCGCCGGAAACCACCGCCGCGGCCAACCGGCTGACCCAGCGCCGCGTCGAGAAGGCCGGCGTCGACCTGATCTTCTTTTTCTCTTACTAGTCCGGGGGGCTTCGCCCCGCCGGACCCCCCTGCACGGTCGCTCGCGGGGGCCCCGGCCCCGCTCCGCTCGCGTGGCTCGCTCGGCGCCGCTCGCTCGCAGGCGAGTCCTTCGACCGTTGGTTCCTTTCTTCGCGTTAATGACGCCCCAGCAATGCGACCTCGACGCGCGCGTCGTTGAAGCAGGCGCCGGCGCCGAGGTCGGTCAGCGTGTCCGGCACGAGCGCATTCGACGTCGACCCGTTGTAGGTGTTGCGGCGCCACACGCCCTTTGAAAACGCCACCGTGCCCTCGCGGATATCGGCGGTGAGGTTCGCCGGACACTGCAGCTCGCCCAGGCCGTTGAAGACTCTAACCGGATCGCTTTGCGCGATGCCGCGGCGCTGCGCGTCCTTCGGGTGGATGTGCAGCATGGCCGCGCGTTCGCGCAGCTCGCCCAGGGTCGACGAGACGGTCTTCTCGGTCGCCGGAGAAATGAGCGTGAGCGGGTAGCTCTCGGTTGCGGGATCCGCCTGATAGCCGTACAGCCCGCGGGGCGCGTCCCCGGCGATCTCCTCCGGATACAGATGCACCTTCTGGTCGGCGGTCAGCGGGAACACGTCGACGAACTGCACCGGCGTGCCGCCGTGCGGCGGCGTCGCGGCGCCGCGTTCGAGCAGCTCCGACCCAATTGCCGGCGGCATCCGGCCCGCGACGCGCAGCAGCGTCTCGTAATCGTCTTCCGCCGTGCCGACGCCGAGCAGCTCGGCGAGTGCCGAGAACACTTCCGCGTTGCTCCTTGCCTCGCCGCGCGGTTCGATGACGGGCCGCACCAGCTGCAGCGCAATCGGCCCGTAGCTCTTCGCCACATCGTAGTGCTCGAGAAACGTCGTCGCCGGCAGCACCACGTCCGCATAGCGCGCAGTGTCCGTGAAGACCTGCTCGAAGACGACCGTGAAGAGATCGTCGCGCTGCAGTCCCTTCAGCACGCGGTTCTGATCCGGCATGGTCGCGAGCGGATTGCAGTTGTAGACGAACAGCATCTTGACCGGCGGGTCGGAGTACTCGAGGAGGGCGCGGCCGAGATGGTTCATGTTCACCACACGCGTCTGCGGTTCCGGCGCGTCGATCCACGAGGCCGAACGCACGCCGAACGCCATCGAATTGCTCATCGAATAGCCGCCGCCGCGCACGCCGAACTTGCCGGCCACGGCCGGCAGCGCGAGCACCGCCGCGGCGGCGCTGCCGCCGTTGCGGTTGCGCTCGAGGCCCCAGCCGCAGCGGATGAGCGCCGGCGACGTCGTCACGTACAGGTCGGCCAGCTCACGCAGCGCTGCCGCGTCGATCCCGGCTTCTCCCGCTGCGCGCTCGATCGTCCACGGCGCGGCCGCCGCGCGTAGGCCCTCGGCGCCGCTCGTGTGCGCGCCGATGAACGCGGCGTCGGCGTGCCCTTCCTCGAACAACACGCGATGGAGCGCGAGCGCCACCGGCAGGTCGGTGCCGGGCCGCACCGGCAGGTGCAGGTCGGCCTTCTTGGCGAGCGTCGTGCGGCGTGGATCGATCACGACGATCTTGGCGCCGGCCGCGCGGGCGTCATTGAGGAAGGGGAGCAGGTGGATGCCGGAGGCCGCGGGATTCACACCCCAGAGGATGATCAGCCGGGCGTGCGGATAATCCGCGTAGGCGACGCCCGCCATCTTGCCGTAGAGCGCGAGATTCGCGGCGCCCGTCGGCGCCGCGCACACCGTCCGCGCCAGGCGTGACGTGCCGAACCGCCGCCACAACTCGGCGTCGGTGGTGTCCTGCGTGAGCAGTCCGTTCGAGCCGCCGTAGCAGAACGGCAGGATCGCCTCGGCGCCGTCGCGATCGCGGATCTCCGTCATCCGGCGCGCGATCAGATCCATCGCTTCCGACCAGCTCACGCGCGCGAACGTGCCCTGGCCCTTCGCCCCCTGCCGGACCGCCGGATAGAGCAGCCGGTCCTCGCCGTAGACGCGCTCGCCGAAGCGCCGCACCTTGGCGCAGATGAAATTCTGGGTGGCGGGATTGGCGTCGCCTCCCTCAATCTTCAGAACGCGGCCGTTCTCGACCGTCACGTCAATGGTGCACGAATCGGGGCAATCGAGCGGACACGCAGTACGAATCGTGGAATGACCCCAGGATTCGGGGTCAGCAGCGCGTGGCATGCCACATTGTAGGCCACAGATGGCTGGTCAAGAAGAGCGAACGGGCCACAGAAAAACACAGGACCGCCGGCCACAGAAGAACACAGAACGAGTGGCCACAGAAGAACACACGGCGGCGGGCCACAGAAGAACACAGAAAAACACAGGAGCCAGGGTCAGAGAGGAACACAGCAGAACACAGGACCGCCGGCCACAGAAGAACACAGAACGAGGGGCCACAGAAGAACACAGAAAAACACAGAAAAACACAGGGCGGCCGCAGAAGAACACGACTCTGGGTTGTTCTGCGGCCGTTCGTCAGGGGATGCGTGGTGTGTTATTCGACGTCGGTGCCTTCGCCGCCGGCGCCCATGTCGATGCCGGTGGCCCCGGCGCCGCGACGCGCATTGGTGGTGTCGCTCGCGCCGGGTGCGAGCTCGTCCGCACCTTCGTTCATGCGGCGGCGGCGCTGTGCCTCTTCGTCGGTCGAATACGCGCGCGTGCGGTCGTCACTCTTGCGCGGAGGAGTTCCGCCCAATCCGAGCACGTCACCGCTGCGGTTGTCTTTGCGTTCGTCAGAACGATCCATGTAAACCCTCCTCGGCCTATTGGACGCAACCCGGATGCCACAGTGCACGGTCGCGCCGCGGCTCATCATCACGCGCGCGACTCGACGCGTCGGATCGCGACTCTGCGCTACACTGTCGCGGGCCGTGAGCCCATCAGGAGTGGCCGCGATCAGGAGGAATGCATGGCGAGTCTGACGGAGCGTATGGTTGGAGCGATGAAAGCCGACGTGAAGACGTTTCAGGAAATCGAAGCCGATCCCACCGCCATGGGCCAGGCGATCACCGTCATCGTGATCGCGGGCGTGGCGGCCCTCATCGGCAACGTCTTCCGGTCCGGCGTCACCGGCGGCTTCATGGCGCTGGTGATCTCGCTCATCGGGTACGCGATCTGGTCGTTCATGGTGGTGATCATCGGCACCAAGCTGATGCCGGAGCCGACGACGAAAGCGGATTTCCCGGAGGCGTTTCGCGTCATCGGCTTCACCGCGTCGCCCGGCGTGTTCAACGTGCTCGCGATCATCCCGTTCCTCGGTCCGCTGATTTCCTTCGTCATCAGTCTCTGGGTGCTCGTCATCGGCGTCATCGCGGTGCGGGAAGTGCTCGATTACTCGAATACCGGCCGCGCGATCGTCGTGTGCCTGATTGCCGTCGTCGTGTATCTCTGCGTCGTCTTCTTCATCCTGACGCCGCTGCTGGTCGCGCGCGCGGTGCTCGGATAACGCCCGCCCGCGTGGCGGGCCTTGATCGGCGTGGACAGTCCACCAGCCCGGAACGAGCAGGAACACTCGCGCCTCCGGCGTGTCTAAGCATGGGAGAGCGGCCGCTCCAGAGAGGAGTTCTCCCATGTTCGCGAGAAGCCTTCCGGTTTCGATCGCGGTGCACCTGGCTGCGCTCGTGCTGCTGTTCATCATTCCGCTCGCGGCCGAAGTGGTCCTTCCGCTGCCGCCGTCGCGGCTGCCGCCCTATGTGAAGGCGGTTGCGGTGCCGCCGCCTCCCGCGCCGCCTCCGGCGGCCGTTGCCGTTGCGCCCGCGCGGCTTCGCACACTCCCGACCTCCCCGCTTGTTCCCGTAACGGCACCGCCGGCGATCCTCCCGGAAGTCGCGCCGCCGGTTGCGCCCTCGGCCATCACCGATCCATTCGGCATGCCCGGCCCGCCAGTCGATACGGGCGGCATTGGCGTGAGGGCCGACCCGATCGACGCCATGCCGCGGCCGGCGCCGCCGCCCGCAGGACCGGTCCGCGCCGGCGATCTGCTCGTCGCGCCGAAGAAGATCGTGGACGCGCGGCCGACGTATCCGGAGATTGCGCGGATCTTACGCGTGCAGGGCACGGTGGTGCTCGAGGCCGTGCTCGATCGAGCCGGCCGGGTGAGCCAGGTGCGCGTCGCGCGTTCCGTCCCGCTCCTGGATCAAGCGGCGATCGATGCCGTCCGCCAGTGGCGCTACACGCCGACGGTGCTGCACGGTCAACCCGTCGAGGTGCTGATGACGATTACCATGACGTTCCAGCTGCAATGACGAACCTCCGCGCGTTCGCGATCGCGGCGATGCTGGTGCAGGCGCCCGCCGCGCCGCCACCCGCGCCGTCGGTCGTGCAGACGGTGATCGACTTCGCCGAGACGCTCATCGCCGCCCCGGCAGAGGAGCGGCAGCGGCTGCTCGCCGAACGTCCCGACCTGGTGAACCCGGCGCTGCGCTACTTCATCGCGTCGCGTGCGACCCGCATCGCCGCCGCGCAGCAGTACGGGCCGGCGATCCAGATGTACGACATCGCGCTCGAGGTCGCGCGCGCCGCCGGCGATCGCGCCGGCGAGAGCGAAACGCTGCAGGTCCTCGGCTACAGCCACTACTTCCTTCACGAGTTCGACGCGGCGGAACGCGCCTATCGCGCACGCCTGGCGCTCGCGCGCGAGATGAACGATCGCGAGGCGATTGCGGCCTCCACCGCCGGCCTCGCCACCATCGCGTATTCGCGCGCGGACTATTCCACGGCGCTGGCATCGTATCGAGACGCGCTGGCCATCTACGAAGCACTGGCGAACGACGCGGCCATCGGCACCACGCTCGTCAGCGTCGGCAACGTCGCCTACCTCCAGGCAGACTACGACGCGGCGGCGCTGGCGTACCACCGCGCGATCGCGCTG
>JABFWM010000016.1 GCA_013362195.1 Acidobacteriota bacterium | reverse complement strand
GTGCGATGGGGTGGCGCGCGCTTGTCGCGGCGGATGGTCCGCGCGGCGCCGTGGATCGGCACCGCAATCGCGCTCGCGACGGTCGCGGCGACAATGAAGCGGAAGGGCGTCCTTCGTGGCGCCGCCGACACGGGCCTGAATGCCATCCCGTTCGTCGGCGCCGCCAAGAACGCGATCGAGTTCGCGCGCGGCCGCGACTTCTTCCCGGATCGTGTACCGGTGGCCGTCCCTACGGCGCGCCGATAACGCGGATCCCGGCCCAGGCGGCGGGCGTGCCAGCGCCCGCCGCTCTTCCCGCCACGATCGCCTGGCGCCACGCGTCCAGCAGCGGCGCACGATCGTCGCGGGCGAGCTGTTCGTGCAGCGCGAGCAGTGGCGCCCGCGTATCGAAGCCGTTGACCGGCCAGCGTGCGATCGCGAGTGCCCGCACGCCGGCCGCCGCTGCGGCCCAGGCCAGCGTGTCCATCGCGGCGCCCGCACCGGGCGCGCCGAGCGACGTCGCGTCGGTCAGCACGACGAACCGCGCCCGTCCCTCGAGGCCAAACCATTCGCGCACGTCCCATCGGCCATTGGCGTTCATCGCGGCGGGCGTCGCCGGTCCGCTCAACAACACGCACGAAAAGAGCGGGCTCGCACCGGTCACGAGCATCGGTGCCGCGGCCTGCACGATGTCGGCACGGTCGAAGGCCGCACGAAGGGCCGTCTCGGTCGCGTCCGCGCCGCTCACCACGCGCGCCCTGTCGCCGTACATCGCCGCAATCGTCCTCGCGTCATCGACGGCGAGCGCGGCATCGGGAAGAGCCCAGCCCGGCAGCGTCAGCGCGAGCTGCGCGCGCGTCTCCTCGAGCAGTTCCGGCCCGGCAAGTGCGGTCACCGTCCGCGATTCCGCCGGAGGCATCGCCCACTCGCGGATCCACGTGGCGAACGAGGTGGCGTAGCTGACGCACGCACCGGCGGCGACGTCCGCGTCGCCATTCGCCAGCGCTTCGAAGGGCACCTTCCACGGCAGATCGTCCGGCAGGATGACGACCCGATCGCGATCGACGAGATGGCCCGCAATCGGCTCGATCAACAGCGCGGCAAGGGGCGCGGAGCGCTCGCGCCATTCGTCGGGATCGCGCAGGGCCTCCGGTTTGAGCGCGTCGGCGAGCGAGGCGGCAAACTCGCGGCGCTTGTACGGCGCGATCGCGGACGTGACCTCGATCCCGTGTTCACCCTGCGAGACCAGCAGGATCAACACCTCTTCATCAGACGCGGAATATTCGACGGCGATCGTACGGGGATCGCGCACGAGCGGCGCGAGCTGGTCGAGTCGCGGCGGCGGATCCAGTCCGCGCAGCGTGCGGACGACGGGCACTCTGGCGTAGACCGCGGATTGCCGCGTCTCGCGCACGGTGCTGGCGGCCTTCAGCCGCTGCTCGAGGCGCATCACCCGCGCGGCGTTGGGCCTGGGCAGCGATCGCTCGGCGTGCAGCTGCGCCCGCGCGGAGATCACATCGCGCGTCGCCTGCTGCTCCGCCTGCTGCTCGTCGGCGGTCATGCCGCGGACGATGTCGCGCTCGGCGGAGTCGAGCGTGAGGCGGCGCAGGAAGGCGCGGCGCTGCTCCTCCGCCGCGAACGCCGCGGCGGCGTCGCCGCGATCGGCGCGCGCGAACGCCAGGCCCCTCCAGGCGCTGTCGGCTTCCAGCAGACTGGCGCGCAGCTCGCCGCTCAACGGCGCGTCGGCAGCGAGCCGCTGGACGATCGCAATTGCCGTGTCGAACGCGCGGCGCGCCTCGTCCGGCCGCTTCAGCGCGCGCAGCGCCTCTCCTTCGCGGACGGCGCCGCGCCATTGCAGGTCGTCGCTGCGTACGGCGCCGCCGACGCGGCGGACCCGCCGTGCGCTCTCGAGCGCGGCCAGCGACTCGCCTGCGTTCGACTGCGCCAGCGAGAGTCCCAGCCACGCGCGCCCGGCGTCCTCATCGCGTTTCATCCCCTCGAAGGCGGTGATGGCCGTCGTGTAGGCGGTCATCGCTTCGGGAAATTTTTCACGCGCGGCCTGGCTGAAGCCGATCCCGACCAATCCCCGCGCGGCGCCTTCGCCGTCGCGCGCCTGCTCTTACCTGATGCGGCTGGCGGTGTAGGCGGTCAGCGCGCGCTCGAACTGGCCGGCGACGAGCTCCGTCAACCCGAGGTTGCCGAGGAGCCGTCCGGCATCGGCGGGCGCGCCGGCCGCCTCGGCAAGCTGCGCCGCTTCCTCGAACGCGGCGCGCGCCTGATCGATGTTGCGCAAGCGATAGTGCAGCTCGCCAATGCTCTCGAGTGCGCCCGCCACCTCCCCGCGCAGCTTGCGCGCGCGCGCGTCGGCGAGCACTCGCCCGTAGACGTCGAGCGCCGACGCCAGGTCGCCTTGCGACGCGAACACCCGCGCGAGCCCGCTGCGCGCCAGGGCCAGGGCGCCGACGTCCATCGTCGTCGTCAGCAGCGCGATCGCGCGGTGGTACGCCAGCGCCGCCGCGTCGTAGTCTGCCTGGAGGTAGGCGACGTTGCCGACGCTGACGAGCGTGGAGCCGAAGGCCGCGACGTACG
>JABFWM010000109.1 GCA_013362195.1 Acidobacteriota bacterium | reverse complement strand
GAGACCACGTCGTCGTCCTCAGCGGCCTGCAGATTGGCGACCTCGTCGTCGCGGATGGCAGCTTCAACGTGCGCGCCGAACGCGATCGGCTTGGATTACGCAGCGGCGAGCCGGCTGCGGCGGCACGGCCCGGCGCGCCTGCTGCGCAGCCCCCGGCCGACGCCGCCACTGGCCCGCAGGAGACGAAGGTGCTCGTGACCGAAACGGGTTTCCAGCCAGAGAAGGTGGCGGTGCGATCCGGCGAGCCGGCGCGGATCACGTTCGTTCGGACGACGGAGAAGACGTGCGCAACGGAAGTCGTGTTTCCGTCGCTGAACATCCGGCGGCCGCTGCCGCTGAACCAGCCTGTCATGATCGCGTTCACGCCGGCGACCTCCGGCGACGTCGGCTTCGGCTGCGGGATGAACATGCTCAAGGGCACAGTCGTCGTCCGGTGAGCGCGGCGCCGCAGCACGGGCGGCGAGGTTCATGAGGTCGCCGAGGCAGCGTGCTTGCATGCGAAATCGTCCCCCGGAGCGGGCGTCACCGCCATGACGGCGACGATCGCAGACATGGAGCGGGCTGTTGGAGATGTTCTGGGCGGTCATCGGGTTTCTGCTGATCGCGGCCATCGCCTGGCAAGTGTTCAACGACCTGTTCCATCCTGGCGGGACCGGCGCCCTGAGCGACTGGATCGGACGCGCGCTGTTCGCCGGCTTCCGGCGCCTGCCTCGCTTCCGCCCGCTCGCCGGACCGTTCGCGCTCGTGACCGTCATCGCGGTGTGGGTCGCAGGATTGGTCCTCGGGTTTGCGTTGACGTACCTGCACGCGTTCCCGGCCGGCTTCCGAACCAGCACGGGTACGGTGCCGGCGGATACCAGCCGGTTCCTCTCGGTGCTGTACTTCTCGTTCGAGACGCTGATCACGCTCGGCTACGGGGATCTGGTCCCGCGGTCGGCGCTGGTGCGGTTTGCCGCCGGCTGTGAAGCCACGGTCGGGTTCGGGCTGCTGACCGCGAGCGTGTCGTGGATCGTCCTGCTGTATCCGGCACTGGCGCGGATGCGTCTGCTGGCGCGCGGCGTGTCTCACATCGTTGGTGCCGAGCGCGACAGCGGCATTCGGCTCACCGACAGTGGCTCTGACGTGGCGTTGAGCGGTCTTGCGCGCGACGTGACACATGCACGAATCGATCTGGTGCACTTTCCGATCGTGTACTACTTCGTGTCCAACGATCCGAACGCGTCCGTGGCGAGGTGGACGAAGGATCTCGCGCGGTTCGCTCGCGAAGCCGATACCGCCGGCCATCCTCCGCACGTTCGCCTTGCCGCCAACGCGCTCGATCGGGCATTGCACGATTTCGCCGCGATCCTGGATCGGCGCTTCCTTCACACGCGGTCCGAGCGCCGCGAGCCCATCTTCGAGGCCTTCGCCAACGATCATCTGATCGATTCATAACGCCGCGCGCCGCGGATCAGAACATCGTGGCCGGCGATGCTGGAACGCGCTGAAGCACGCTCCCATCTCTGCGTACCGCGATCATCACGCCCGACGCCCAGGCGAGCCGCACCGTGACGAAGTCGGCGCGCTGTTCCAGCGCCGCGATGAGCACCGGCAGCTTCGACTCGTGACCTGGCGGCCAATTCGGTTGCGGCAACAGGTCGTCGATGAGATAGATCCCGCCGGGACGAAGCAGCGCGAGCGTGTCGTCAAGATGGCTGAATTTGCCAGGCCACGCATCCGCGTAGATGAAATCGAACGCATCAGGCGGCGCCTGACGGATGAACGCCGCCCCGTCGACCACGTGGAATGTGACGCGCTTGTCGGCGCCGAGATGCCGTTTCGCTGCCGCAACGACGTTCGCGTCGCTATCGACGGTATCGAGACGGGACGTCGAATCCATCCCGGACAACAGCCATGCGGTGCCGTGGCCAGTACCGGTGCCGAGCTCGAGGAAGCGTCCGCCGGGTTTCGATGCGGCGAGCGCGGCGAGAAGCGCCCCGACTTTTGCTTCGGACGCCATCGTGAAGCCCAAGGCGTCTGCCTCGCTGAGGATGGCCGACAGTGCCGCCGGCTGGCGATTGATCGCGTCGTCATTCATCGAGATGTGCCATCTGCGTCCGGGTTGAAACCCGCATACCGCATGACTTCGAACGCCTTGCATACGATCCGACCGGCTGTCTCTCGTGCCGCCGCGAAATCACGTGAGGCGCAGCGCGACGATCGGATCGAGGGTCATGGCGCGCCGCGCCGGGAAATAGCATGCCGCCGCGGCCACTGCGGTGAGCAACAGCGACACAGCCGCGTAGGTCAACGGATCGGTGGCGGTCACGCCGAACAGCAGGCTCGATGCCGCGCGCCCGAGCCACCAGGCGCCTACGAGTCCCAGCGTGAGACCCGCCAGAGTCAGCGTCAGCCCCTCACCAAGAATCATGCGGAAGATGTCACCGCGCTGTGCGCCGACGGCGATGCGCAAGGCGATTTCCTGCGTGCGCGTCGCGATCGAGTACTGAAGGAGGCCGGATATCCCGACAATGGCCATCAGGAGCGCGACGCCGGAGAAGGCGGTCAGGAGCAGCATCTGGAACTGCT
>JABFWM010000197.1 GCA_013362195.1 Acidobacteriota bacterium | reverse complement strand
GCGCGTCGTCGTACGCGCCGCGCAGATAGTGGACGTAGCCAAGGCGCGAGTAGGCGCCGATGATGAGCAGCCCCTGCGTGCCGGAGAGCGCCTGCTCCTGGAGCGCGACGGCGCGCCGGGCCGACGCCTCGGCCGCGTCGAGCTCGCCATTCAGCGCTTCGAGGAACGCGAGCTGCAGGTGCGAGTAACCGGCTTCGGCGTTGAGCGCGACGGCGCGGCGCAGCTCCTGGATCGCTTCGTCCACGTGCCCTTCACCCATCCACAACGCACGCGCCAGCCCCTGGTGCGCGTTGACGCTGTCGGGATCGAGCGCCACCGCCTCGCGCAGCGATGCCGTCGCTTCCGAGACGCGGCCGATGTTCAGCAGCGAGAGCCCGAGCCACGCCCGGGCGTCGGCAAAGGTCGGCTTGAGGGCAATCGCGCGCCGCAGCAGCTCGATCGCGCGGTCGGTGAATTCGTGCATGCCGAAGAACATGCCCTTGAGCTGCAACGCGCCGCCGGCCGCGGCCCATGCGGCGGCATAGCCCGGATCGAGGGTCGTGGCGCGATCGAACAGCGCGAGCGCGCGCTCGATCGAATCGCGCGTGGCCTGGCGCATGTTGATCAATCCGCGCGAGTAGGCTTCGAACGCCTCCACCGACTTCGTCTCGTCCTGGGCGATGGCCTCGGCCTCGGGGCGCTCCAGTCGCAGGTCGAGGCTCCGGCTCAACTCGAAGACGATGCGATCCTGCAGCGCGAAGATGTCGTCGACGGAGCCGTCGATTTTCAGCGTCTTGATGAGCGCCGCCGTCAGCACCTCGGTGACCTGCACGGTGATGCGAATCCGGGGCCCGAGGCGCTGATAGGCGCCGGTCACCACCCACCACGCGCCCAGCCGCCGGCCGATGTCGATCGCCAGCCGGTGATCGGCAGGGTCGCGTCCGACGGCGAGGTGCTTCAGCAGCTCGAAAATCTGCGTGCGGCCGATCACCGAGAGGCCGCTCACGTTCTTCAGATCGCTGGTGACGGTCTCGGCGATGCCCTCGCCGATCCAGTCGTCGGCCGACTCGCGCGTGACGTTCGCGAAGGTCATGATCGCGATGAGCCGCTCGCCCTGCGCGGGCTCTGCAGCCAGCGCCGCGGGAAACGTGGCGGAGGCGTTCCGCGGCATCTCGGACGTGGTGTCGACGGTGTCGAGGCGCCGCGCCAGCCGGTGCAGGTCGTGGTACATCTCGCGCGCCGATTGATAGCGGAAGTCGGCGGCCTTCTGCAGCGCGCGCCGGACGATGTCTTCGAGATTGCCGGGGACGCTATGCCCGGGGCGCACGAGCGGATCGGGCTCCGCGTGCAGAATGCGGTCGGTGATCTCCGCGAAGGTCTCGCCGGTGAAGGGCAGCCGCCCGGCGATCATCTCGTAGAGCACGACGCCCAGCGCGAAGA
Source organism: Acidobacteriota bacterium (assembly GCA_013362195.1). Lineage (GTDB taxonomy): Bacteria > Acidobacteriota > Vicinamibacteria > Vicinamibacterales > 2-12-FULL-66-21 > QHWT01. The sequence continues at coordinate 8,381 of JABFWM010000197.1, read as the reverse complement.
TGTCGACGCGATGGTCGAGGGTGCCGGCGAGGAGTTGCTCCGGCGCCATGTAGGCCACCGTCCCCTTGACCAGCCCCGGCGTCGTCAACTGCAGCATCGTGTCGCCGCGCGACGAGTCGTGGCGATCCTCGAAGCGCGCGAGACCGAAATCGAGCACCTTGACCAGGCCGCGCCGGGTCAGCATCAGGTTCGCGCTCTTGATGTCGCGGTGGATGATGCCGCGCCCGTGCGCTTCGTCGAGCGCGTCGGCGACCTGCTGCGCGACGTCCACCGCTTCGCGCGCCTTGAGCGGACCACGGGTCAGGCGGTTCGCAAGCGTTTCGCCCTCGACGTATTCCATCGCGATGAAGAGCGCGTCTCCATCGTCCACGAGATCGTAGGTGACCGCGATGTTCGGGGAGCGCAGGAGCGAGGCGGCCCGCGCTTCGCGCACCAGCAGTGCGCGGCTCTCCTGATCGCGCTCGGTCTCGCGGGGCAGGAACTTCAGCGCGACCTGGCGGCCAAGCCGTGTGTCCTCCGCGAGATAGACCTCGCCCATGCCGCCGCCGCCGAGACGCTGGGTGACACGGTACTGGAGGATCTGCTTGCCCGTGAGGGAAGCGGGAGCCACTCCGCTCATTGTATGTTTGACGCTCCTGGCCGGTGGATCCGATCCGCACAATCGTCGGTCCGATCACATTTTCGCACGCCGAAACCCGCGGGACTGACGGATTCCCGGGCGAACCCGTGCAAATGCTGCTGGCATTGCGATTGCGCCTGCGGGCCGGTTGAATGCTCTCGGCCCGTGGCGGGACGTGTGCCCCGAGCCGACCCGCACGCATGAGCGATCTGCTACGTTTCTTCGGGGGCGCCGCGCTGCTGGCGCTGGCGGCGATGACCGCGTTGCCGGCCCCGCATCCGGTGCTCTGGGGCGCAAGCGTCGCGGCCACCGAATACGGCTACTGGCTGGCGATCGCGGCGCTGCTGCCGATCATTCCCACGCGCACCCAGACCGTCGTCGGCCGTGTCGGCGGGCTCCTGGGTCTGCTCGCGATCCCGCTGCTCGTGCTGCCCGTCTATCGCGCGCGGCTGACCGGAGAGGAACTGCAGAAGGTCTTCGACAACGAGTTCGGCAACGCGCGCCGGCAGCGCGCCGTCGCCGCCGGCGATCCGCGTCCGGAACCGGTCGTGCTGCAGGAGCTGATTCGTCCGCTCGGCATTCCTCCTGTCCGTTTCGAAGAGCGCACGTTTGCCAGCCATGAAGGCGTGGACCTGACGCTCGACGTCTACCATCCCGCGTACCTGCACGACGCCATTCCCGCGGTGGTCGTCGTCCACGGCGGCGGATGGCGCGACGGCAACAACGGCGAGTTCATGGCGCTCAACGCGTATCTCGCGAGCCGCGATTACGTCGTCGCCGCAATCAATTACCGTCTTGCGCCGCGCTGGCGGTTTCCCGCGGCGGCCGACGACGTCAAGGCGGCGATTGCGTATCTGAAAGCGCACGCGACGGAGTTTCCGCTCGATCCGGCGCGCCTGGCGCTGATGGGCCGATCGGAAGGCGGACAGCTGGCGCTGCTGGCGGCGTACACCGCCAACGATCCGGCGATTCGCGGCGTCGTGTCGATCTACGCGCCGTCGGATCTTGCCGCCGCCTACGCGCATCCGTCGCCCACCGCGCTCTACGACACGCGCGGCCTGCTCGAGAAATACGTCGGCGGGCCGCCCGCGCGCGAAGAGAAGGCGTACTTCGCGGCGTCGCCGATCAATTTCGTGACGCCGGCGTCGCCGCCGACCCTCCTGATCCACGGCCGGCGCGATCAGATGATTCCTGTCGATCAGAGCGCGCGGCTCGACGATCGCCTGCAGCAGGCGGGCGTGAAGCATGTATTTGCGTCGCTGCCCTGGGCGACCCACGGCTGCGACAAGAGCTTCGGGGGACCGTGCGGCCAGATTACGATGTTCGCGGTCGAGCGATTCCTCGACGCGGTGACCATCGAGCCCGCCGTCCCGCCGCCGGCCAAAGGCAAGCGGCCCGTCCGGGCTGCGGTGCGCCAGATCGCGAATCGCTGACCTCCAGGTTGCGACCGGGCCGAGCAATCCGGGTAGAATTCCGGATGGCTGATTCGATAGCCCACCCGCTCGTCACGGCAACGGTCCCGGCCCCCCGCTAATGCTGGTCGCGTTCGACGGCACCTGGAACACGAAAAAGGACAACGACACCGAATACCGCAACACGAACGTCTGGCGCTTCTACGAGACGTACCACGCGAATTCGCGCGGCGCGCACGATGTGTACCGCGCCGGCATCGGCACGCGCTACGGACTCGCGGGACGACTCGTGGGCGGCGCGTTCGGAGCCGGTGAACTGCCGCGCCTCAACGAAGCGTACGAGCACGTGTGCCGCGCCTGGGACGAGGGCGATCGGGCGATCGACATCATCGGCTTCAGCCGCGGCGCCGCGACCGCCCTCGACTTCTGCAACCTGATTCAGCAGCGCGGCGTCCGGCGGCCTGCGAGCGAAACGGTCGTCGAGCCGAACGCCACGATCCGGTTCCTCGGTCTCTGGGACGTGGTGGCGGCGTTCGGCCTCGGGTTCCTCGGCGTGCAGGAACTGAACCTGGGCCATCACCTGTCGCTGCCGCACGACCGGCTGGAATACTGCTTTCACGCGATGGCGCTCGACGAGCGCCGGCTGTCGTTTCTGCCGACGCGCCTCGGCGGCGCCTACGAAGTGTGGTTTCGCGGCGTCCACTCCGACGTCGGCGGCGGCAACGCCAATCGCGGCCTCAACGACATCGCGCTGCGGTGGATGATGCGGAAGGCGCAGGCGGCGGGGCTGCCGATCCTCGAGGACGATATCGCGGCGCTTCGTCCCGATCCGACGGCGCGCCCCAAGCCGCACGATCATCTGTCGCTGGATCTTCGTCTCGTCTCGGCCGTCGATCGCCTGCACTACACCATCATGCCGCTGCCCGGCCTGTGTACGCCGCCGGGCACATGCACGATCGAGACGGAAGCGGACGAACGCCGCGCCTCGAAGGTCGGCGACGTCGTGGTGTACCCCATCGAGGTGCGCGGCCGCATCGCCGCGCTGCTCGCGCAGGCCGAGGCCACCGCGAAGGCCGCGGGCTACTCGCTGGGCGAGTCGCGCGACCCGCTGGTGGCGCTGATTCAGGGACGCGTGGCGCTGGTCACGGACAATGCGGACATGGAGAAGGCACGCGACGCGACGACGCGGCTGGTGTCGCGCATGGTGCGCGTGGCCAGGCAGAACAGCTGGCCGGCGCTGAACGACTACATGCTCACCAACGCGCTCTATTACCTGCGTCCCCTGTATCCGTTCACCGATTGACGGGTGGCGGGACCAGTCGCCCCGTCCCGTCCGGGTCCAGGGCGCCAGTCGCAAGGCCGCCGGTCTGCAGCGGCACGTTCTTCGCACCGATACATAGGTGGGCGTGTTCTACTTCTTCCAGAAAGAGTCCGTGTACATCCAGTGCGAGGTCCGCCAGGCCGACGATGGCGCGGGCTTCGAGATCGCGATCACCGAGCCGAATCAACCGGAGCGCGTCGAGCGCTATCCCTCCTCCGATACGGTGCACCGCCGCTGGCTCGAACTGCAGGAGCGCTTTCAGCGCGACGGCTGGTGGGGCCCGCTCGGCCGCGACTGACGCGGCGCATAACGAATCTGTCGGCTTTTCCACTGTCTCATGCTGGCACGTGCGTGTCAGTCCGGGACATCTCGCGAGAACCCACGTATTTACAGGCCGATCTCAATTTGCGTCGGGGTGATCACAGTTTGCGGTGACCCACTCCGGCACAGCGCACACTTCGCACACGTTACTGACGCGCCGCCTCGCGTTTGCCGTAAGTTCCTCAGCACACGTCATTTCGCGGTTTCCACTGCAGGCTCATCCGATATGGCGTTCAGCTTGCTCTGTAAGGGGCCATGGAACCACGTACCCTGTGTGAAACGCGCCGGACCACCGGCGACCGCAGCAAGGCGGTCTGGGGGATGCGCGGCACCGCGTCGGTGCTGCGGACCACGATCGCCCTCGCGCTGCTCACGCTGTTGGCGGCACCCATTCAGGCGGCCAGCAGCACCGGCAGAACTGCCACCTCCGACAAGCTCGATCACATCCTCGCCGAACGCGCGTCGAAGGGGATTGGCCGATCGCGCGTCATCGTCGTCTTCAAGGCCGGAGCCGACGGATCTGAAGACGTGCGCAGGGCCGGGGGCAGCATCTGGCGGAAGTTCTCATCTATCAATGGCCAGGCCGTCGAGATCGCGAACGGGCAGCTCCGTCGTCTCGCCGAATCCTCCGCGGTCGAAAGCCTGCACGTCGATCGCCCGCTGAACGCGCATCTCAATCGCGCCGCGGTGACGATTGGCGCGCGCGCGGTGCAGGAGATGGGCTACGACGGCGCCGGCGTCGGCGTCGCGGTCATCGACTCCGGGGTGACGTCCTGGCACGACGATCTGACCTACAACGGCGTGGACCCGTCCGTTCAGGTCGTCGGCGGTCAGCGCGTCGCCAAGTTTGTCGACTTCGTCAACGGGCGGACCGCGCCGTACGACGATAACGGGCACGGCACGCACGTGTCCGGGATCATCGCCGGCAACGGCTACGATACCCGTGGCGCGCGCGCCGGCATCGCGCCCGCCGCGCACATCGTCAGCCAGAAGGTGCTCAACTCGGCCGGCTCCGGCTACATCAGCAACGACATCGCGGCGCTCGACTGGTCGATCACCAACCAGAGCGCCTACAACATCCGCGTCATCAACCTGTCGGTGGGCGCGCCGATCACCGAGTCGTACACGACGGACCCGCTCACGCTGGCGGCCAAGCGCGTCGTCGACAGCGGGATCGTCGTGGTCGCGGCGGCCGGCAATCTCGGTCGCAACTCGCTGGGGAATCCGCAGTACGGCGGCATCACGTCGCCCGGCAATGCGCCGTGGGTGCTCACCGTCGGGGCGTCGAACACCAAGGGCACGATCACGCGCACCGACGATGAGATTGCGCCGTACAGCTCGCGCGGTCCGAGCGCGATCGACTACAGCGCGAAGCCCGATGTCATCGCGCCTGGCACCGGCATCGCGTCGCTCTCGGATCCGACCAGCTCGTTGTATGTGAGCAAGGCCGCGAACCTGCTCGCGGGCACGCTCAGCACGTCCTACAAGCCATACCTCGCGCTCAGCGGCACGAGCATGGCCGCGCCGATGGTCGCGGGCACCGCCGCGCTGATGATTCAGGCGAACCCGAAGCTGACGCCGAACCTGGTGAAGGCGATTCTCGAGTACACGGCGCAGAAGTACGCGTATGACACGCTGACGCAGGGCGCGGGATTCCTCAACACGCGCGGCGCGGTGGAGCTCGCGCGCTTCTTCGTCACCGCCAAGGCGGGCCAGAAGTATCCCTCGGCGAAGCCCTGGGGCCGCACGATCATCTGGGCCAACCAGCGGCTGACCGGCGGCGTCATCAAGCCGGCCGGCAGCGCGTGGGGCACCGGCATCTCGTGGGGCTCGGCATTCACCGGCGCCGGCGCGAACATCGTGTGGGGCACGCTGGCCACCGACTTCGACAACATCGTCTGGGGCACGTCGATGCTCGATGCCGAGAACATCGTGTGGGGCACGATGACGGTCGACTTCAGCAACATCGTCTGGGGCACGTCGCTCAGCGCCCAGAACATCGTGTGGGGCACGCTCGCGCCCGATACGAACGTGGTCTGGGGCGCACAGTGTGCTGGCGCCAACTGCGAGAACATCGTCTGGGGCAGCAGCCTGCCGCAGCTCGATAACATCGTGTGGGGCACCACGATCCTCGAGGCCAACAATATCGTCTGGGGGACCTGCGGGGACTTCAACAACATCGTGTGGGGTACCGCCGACGCCACCGAACAGGTGACGCCGCTCTATGACGATCCGGCAACGAGTCCGCCACTCTTCGACGTGCTGGCGTTCGACTCGCTGTTCACGACAGATCCGACAACGGTTCAGAGCACAACGAGCGGGGTCCCCATGACGACTGTAGTGGAGCCGGTGGTGCAGCCGGCGGTGCAGCCGGTAGTGCAGCCTGTGGCGCAGACGACGTCGGTTCTCGGGGGAGGGTTCTAATCATGGAAAAAATGCCCTTCCGCGAAGCCCAGGCCGTGACGGACCTCCACGCTGTGATGGCGGAGGCGCGCAACGCGGCCACGACGACGACTTCGGACTGGCGCAAGGCGCTGCCGGTCCTCACCGGGTCGATGGTGACGCTCCGCGAGCTGCGGCTCTCGGACGCCCCGTCGCTCCTGCAGATGCTCTCGACGGAGGAAGTGGCGCGCTTCATCTCGCCGCCGCCGACCACCGTCGAAGGCTTCGAGCGGTTCATCGCGTGGACGCACCGCGAACGCGCGGCCGGCCACTACGTCTGCTTCGCCGTCGTGCCGCACGGCATGGACTCGGCGATTGGCATCTTCCAGGTGCGGCAGCTCGAGCCCAGCTTCGATACGGCGGAGTGGGGCTTCGCGATCGGCTCGGCATTCTGGGGGACGGGCGTGTTCGTCGATGCCGCGAAGATGGTGATCGACTTCACGTTCAATACGATCCGCACGCATCGCCTCGAGGCGCGTGCGGCGGTGCTGAATGGACGCGGCAACGCCGCGCTCAAGAAGCTCGGCGCGACGGCGGAGGGTGTGCTTCGGAAGTCGTTCCTGCGCAACGGCGAGTACCTCGATCAGACGCTGTGGACGATCCTCGCGGCGGATTGGGCGCTCATCCGGCAGACCAGCAGCATCGTGCACTGAGGTCCGGGAGGCTTACCTCCGGCAGTCCGGTCAAGGCAGGTGACCAGGGCTGCCGGAGCTCCCCGGCACAGGGCGAGTGGCGAACCGGTCCGGTTCGCCACTCGCGCTTCGTTACTCACGGTTCCTTTCGGATCTCCCAGGCGCTCTTCGCGTCGGGCGCCCTTCGCTCCTCGCCCGTCGACAGTCAACGCAAAGAACAGCCGTCACCGCAACAAGACGCGGCACCTTTCAGCCAGCCCGCCGCGACAAACCCGAAACGCCCTCGCCCGTCGCTCCTCGCCCGTCGACGCCTGTCGTCTTTCCAGCGAACACCCGTACGAGTTCCAGCCGGCCCGTGCGAGTTACCCCGAAACGCCCCTCGCCCGTCGCCCTTCGCCCCTCGCGCTACAGCACTTGCGCCATCATGTCCTGCAGCGTTTCCAGGCGATACGCGCCGGCCACGGCGTTGTGATACGCCCGCCGCTGCGCCGGAGTGAGGGAGGTGTACGACATGGTGGGTTCGAACTGCGTGCCCTCGTGCCACTCGTTGAACGAGTTCACATAGACGAGGAAGAACCCCTTGTGCCGGTTCGCGGAGGGCGGCGCCGTCTGCAGCCGTACGGTTTTCTCGAACGACTGACGAATCCGCCGCGCGCTGGCGTCGTGCTCGCGCTGGCGTGACGCTTCGGCATTCCAATCGACGTCAGGCGAGGGTTCGACGCGGCGGGGGCGATAGCAGGGATCGTCCGGCACGACCTTGTCCGGAACGGCATCGAATCCCGCATTCACGCCGAACACGAATGGCATCCCGCGCGCGTTGAAGTTGGACGCCACGTCGTCCCATCGCTCGACTCTGAAGTACGGATCGGCGGACGTGCCGCCATCGAAACCGCCGGCGATCGCGCGATCGACCGAGAGCGTATCGGCGATCAACATGAAGCCGGGAAAGTCGGTGCGGAGCTCGTGTTTGAGCCGCTCGGTCTGCACGCGCCACAGCGGGTCCGGCACGTATCCGGGCACGCGATGCACGAGCCCGCGGCAGTCGGTCGTCGTCTCGGGCATGATGCTCTCGAACAGCTTCATGGCCGGCGCCGCCGCGCCATTGGCGTGGCGGATGAGCAGGAACGCGTCCCAGCGCCGCCGTTCGCCGTACTCGCGCAGCAGATATTTGATGTCGTCGACGATGTTCTGCGTTCGCCCCTGGTACGGTTCGAGGTGAAACGTGACCTGGATCCCGAACGCACGCATCACGTCCATGACGGTGTGCACGGCCGCGTCTTCGTAGCTGCCGCGTCCCCACCAACTCAGATTGATCGCGCCGACGCCGGCAGCGGTGATCCACGTCGCGTGCTGCTCGAGCACGCGCCGGTCGCGCGAATCGTACGGCCCGAGCGCCGGCAGATAGCTGGACGCGATCTCGCCGGGCGGCGTCCGGTCGTCCGCGTTCCAGTGCACCCACGGGTTCGTGCCGTACCACGGGTAGTACTCGAACACGAAGTGGTGGGCGAGATCCGGGTAGGTGGCGCGGAGGCGTTCGCCAAGCTGCGCCAGCGGCACTGGCTGGTCGCGGCGTCTGCCCTCGTCACGCGCGCCGGGAACATGGCGCGCCTCCTGGGCCGCGCGCAGGCCGGCCT
>JABFWM010000328.1 GCA_013362195.1 Acidobacteriota bacterium | reverse complement strand
AGCAGGGCGAGACGCTCGACGATCTGCTTCCCGACGCGTTCGCGGTCGTCCGCGAGGCGGGCCGCCGCGCGCTCAACATGCGGCACTTCGACGTGCAGCTCATCGGCGGCATGGTGCTGCACCGCGGCCGGATCGCGGAAATGAAGACCGGCGAAGGCAAGACGCTGGTCGCGACGCTGCCCGCCTACCTCAACGCGCTCGCCGGCAAGGGCGTCCACGTCGTCACGGTCAACGACTACCTCGCGCGCCGCGACTCGGAGTGGATGGGCCGCATCTACCGCTTCCTCGGCATGACCGTCGGCGTGATCCAGCACGATTTGAACGACGCCGAGCGGCACGTCGCCTACGCCTGCGACATCACCTACGGCACCAACAACGAGTTCGGCTTCGATTACCTCCGCGACAACATGAAGTTCGATCTCGCGAACTACGTGCAGCGCGGACATCACTTCGCGATCGTCGACGAAGTGGACTCGATCCTGATCGACGAGGCACGCACCCCGCTGATCATCTCGGGCCCGGCCGAGGAAGCGCCCGACCTGTATTACGAGGTCGATCGCATCATTCCCAGGCTGCAGAAAGGCGCCGTCACGCGCGGCGACGTCAAGGCGGAGGAACGCGAGGAGCTCGAAAAGACCGGCGACTACATCGTCGACGAGAAGCACAAGACGGTGACGCTCACCGAGAGCGGCATGGCCAAGGCCGAGAAGATGCTCGCGCATCGCCTCGAGCCGGGCACCGACGGGCTGTACGACCCGGCGAACATGAAGGTCCTCCACCACATCAACCAGGCGCTCCGCGCCCACTCGTTGTTCCACCTCGACGTGGAATACATGGTGAAGGACAGCCAGGTCGTCATCGTCGACGAGTTCACGGGGCGGTTGATGCCCGGACGGCGGTGGAGCGACGGCCTGCACCAGGCGGTCGAGGCGAAGGAGCACAACACCAACCACCCCGAGGTGAAGATCGAACGCGAGAACCAGACCCTCGCGACCGTCACCTTCCAGAACTACTTCCGCAAGTACGCCAAGCTCGCCGGCATGACCGGCACGGCCGACACCGAAGCGCAGGAATTCGCGAGCATCTACAAGCTGGACGTGATGGTGATCCCCACCAACCGTTCGCTGCGCCGCATCGAAGAGCCCGATACCGTCTATCGCACCGAACGCGAGAAGTACGAGGCGATCGTCAACGACGTCATCGAGAAACAGAAAGAAGGGCGGCCGGTCCTGGTCGGCACCGTCTCGATCGAGAAGTCGGAGCGCCTGTCGAAGCTCCTCAAGCTGCGCGGCATCCGGCACGTCGTGCTGAACGCGAAGTTCCACGCGCAGGAAGCCGAGATCGTCGCACAGGCCGGCCGCAAAGCCACGGTCACGATCGCCACGAACATGGCGGGCCGCGGCACCGACATCCTGCTCGGCGGCAACCCCGAGTTCATGGCCCGGCAGCGGACGCTGGCGGACGAAGTCGCCGATCGGCTTCCCAAGGGGCAGGAGAAGTTCGTGGACGATGCGGACTTCGTCTACTTCTATCATCTGGACCACTTCTATCGCGTCCCGCGCGACACCTACGAGCAGGTGTTCGGCGCCTTCAAACGCGAAACCGACGCCGAACACGACGAGGTCGTCCGGCTCGGCGGCCTCCACATCATCGCCACCGAGCGGCACGAGGCGCGCCGCATCGACAACCAGCTGCGCGGCCGCGCCGGCCGTCAGGGCGACCCCGGCTCGTCGCGCTTCTATCTGTCGCTCGAAGACGATCTGATGCGGATCTTCGGGTCGGATCGCATCTCCGGCCTGATGCAGCGCCTCGGCATGGAAGAAGGCGTGCCGATCGAGCACGGCATGGTGACGCGCGCGATCGAGCGCGCGCAGAAGCAGGTCGAGGCGCAGAACTTCAGCGTCCGCAAGCACCTGCTCGAGTACGACGACGTGATGAACAAGCAGCGCGAGAACATCTACGCGCTGCGCCGCGAGCTCCTCGAAGGCCGGATTCACATCGACGAGGACGAGGAAGTCGACACGCGCGGATATCTGATGGCCCTCGGCGAAGGGCTGGCCGCCGCCACCGTCGACAACTACGCGAACAAGGACACCGACCCCGACGAGTGGGACATCGATGCCCTGACGAAGGCGCTCTCGGAACTGTTCGCGTTGGACGAGCAGGAGCAGGAAGCGCTCGACTTCAGCAGCAAGACCCCCGACGAGATGATCGATCTCGTGTGGGGCGTCGCGGTCAGGAAATACGAGGCCAAGGAAGCGCTGCTGGGCGAACCGGCGATCCTCCACCGCGTCGAGCGCGACATCATGCTGCAGATCGTCGACGCGCAGTGGAAGGATCACCTCTACAGCCTCGACCACCTGAAGGAAGGGATCGGGCTGCGCGGCTACGGCCAGCGCGACCCGCTCGTCGAGTACAAGAAGGAAAGCTTCGCGCTGTTCGAAGCGATGAAGGAGCGGATCGACGAAGAGATCGTCCGCTATCTGTGGCGGCTGATGCCGATCGTCGGCGAGGAGGGTCCGGCCGTCCCGGTGCGGCGTCCGCCGCCGCGGCGCCCGCCGCAGATGACGATGCACG
>JABFWM010000430.1 GCA_013362195.1 Acidobacteriota bacterium | reverse complement strand
AGGGTTCCTCACGACGTTCTCGACGAACTCGAAGAGAAACCACAAAGCTGTCGAGTACTGACCGTCGCGACCTTCATGCCCTTTGTGATCTTCGTGACCTTCGTGGCAAGCCGTCGGCCGTGACAGTGAAGGTTGCCTCTGAGAAAACGAAGGTTGCCTCTGAGAAAACCTCTCCGTGATCTTCACTCCCGCCAGGTCACGATTGGACCCGCTCGATGCGATCGCTCGTGCCGGCGACGATCGGGTCGATGAACTGGCGGTAGGCATCTTCGTAGCCGCGGTCGACCAGCTCCCCGACGAAGTACGGGCGATCCGACCGCTCGTCGAACACGCCTTCGAAATCCAGCGGGCCAAGCGGATTGTGCGCCGGCCGGACCAGGAACAGGCCCGCGAAGCGGCCGGACCAGCGCTCCATCGCATCGCGCACCGTTGCCGCTTCGAACGCGCCGATCTGCTCGCCGGCGCGGCCGCGCAGATCCGCGCGCCCGGAACTGAGCTCGTGGGGACGCGCCGGCGGCGGCGCCGCCGAGAGGACGATGACCTGTTCGGCGCCGGCGCCCACGACCTCCTCGAGCAGCCGCTCGAGCGAGCCGGGCCGGTCGCAGAGCCGATGCGTCTCGCCGCGCCACGGCCCCTCCGGCGCGAACCGCACCAGATGCGGATCGGTCGCGACAGGAATGGTCAGCGACGCCGCGAGCGCATCGAACATGTGCTCCCGTGCGACGCCCGCCAGATCGAGCGCTTCGGCCTGCCGCGCCCCTTCGCGCGCCGCCCGCGCGAAGAAGCGCGGACGATGGGAGTCGCCGAGCAGGGCGAACACGACGTCGCGTCGCGCATCGAGGTCGTGCGCGAGCACGACCAGCTCGCGGAACCCCGGCTGGCCGACGTTCTCGGCGAGCAGCTCCACGTAGCGCTTGCCCAGCTCGAGGCGCGGCGGCGGCGCGATCGGCGCCGCGCCGCGAATCAGGTTCCACAGCTCCGCGGTCGCGCAGTCGATCACCGTCTGCGTCGTCAACGGCGCGCCGACGAGCCGCCAGAACGAGCCGTGCCGCACCCGGCGCCGCAGCGGCGCGCGAAACAGGGCCATCGCCAGCGACACCGCCAGCGCCGCGATTGCGACGACCACACAGAACACGACGAGGCGCGGGATCACCGTGGGCAGCGCCGTCGGCGCGAACAGCGCGTCGAGCGTGCGCGCGAACGCCGAGGTGACGGCCGCCGACGCGCCGGTCAGGCTCACCAGCCAGAGCAGCACGCCAACCAGCGCGACGATCACCCCCAGAGCAAGCAGCGCCAGCGGGACCGCGAGCAGCGCGCAGGCGGCCAGGAGCGCCCAGCCCGCGATGCGAAGCGGCGGCCGCCAGCCGTAACCGGCACGAATCGCGCGATCCTTCCACAGCCCATCGCTCGACCAGAGCCGCTGGCCGCCGTCGACGGCCGCGAACATCGCGCCAAGGGCGCCGATCCCGCGTCCGGCGACGACGTCGATGCGAACGCCGGCCTCGTGCAGCGCGCGCAGCACGCCGGCGTGGTACGCGCCGGCCGTGCCCGTCCCGGTCAGCACGAGCGCCGTGCGCAGCCGCGTCGAGTATTGACGGTCGGGTGGGTCGGGCGTGATCACAAGTGGGCCGCGAGCGGCCTCAGGCTTCGTCGTGGATGGTCGACAGTTTGACGACCTCGAAGTGGCGCTCGACGCCGTTCGGCGTCCGCACCGTCACCTCGTCGCCTTCTTCCTTGTTCAGCAGCGCGCGGCCGATCGGCGACGCGGTGGAAATCAATCCTTCGTCGACGTTGGCGTCCTCGGGCATGACGAGCTGATAGATCACCGCCTGCCCCGCGTCGTCGCGGAGCGTCACCGTGGATCCGAATCCCACCTTGTCCTTCGGCAGCTTATCGAGGTTCATCAGCGAGATCTCGCTGACGCGTTTCTGCAGAAGGCTGATCCGCGACTCCACCAGGCGCTGACGCTCTTTCGCCGCCTGGTATTCGGCGTTCTCGCGAAGGTCGCCCAGCTCGCGCGCGCGTTTGATTTCCTTCGGAAGCTCGGTCTTCAGCTCGCGGTCGAGCTGTTGAATTTCGTCTTCGAATTTCTTCAGGATTTTCGCCTTCACGCCGGTCATGGTAGCAGAAATACTTTGCGGAATAATAGATTGAGGCGCGCGTGCGGTGCCGCGCGCCAAGATGAACCGATGGAGCGGATAACGAGCCGCCAGAACGCCGTCGTGAAACGATTCCGCGAGCTCGCGCGTCAGGCCGGCAGCGCGCACGATGGCGGCGTGCTGCTCGAGGGCGAGCATCTGCTGTACGAAGCGCTCGTCTGCGGCGTGCCGGTGGAAGTCGCGGCGTTCTCGGATCGGCACGTCAACGGGAGCAGCGGTTCCCCGCTCGCGCAGCTCGCGGCGGACGTGAAGACGCGCGGCGGACGCGTGCTCAGCGTCTCCGATCAGGTGCTTGCCGCCATCAGTCCCGTGCCGCATCCGTCCGGCGTCGTCGCGATCGCGCAGAGCCGTCCCGCGGATCTTCGCGCCGCGTTCGCGCCCGCGGCTGCGGCGCCGCCGCTCGTCGCCGTCCTGGCAGGCCT
>JABFWM010000396.1 GCA_013362195.1 Acidobacteriota bacterium | reverse complement strand
GGGGCAGCTCACCATCATCACGCGCTACCTGCAGCCCTATCTTCCCAGTTACTGATCCCCCGCGGCGGGTCTGAAGACCCGCCCTACGTGCCACAACCCGGTGCCCGGCGGGCTGAAGACGCCCTGCGCGTGATACGACGCAATGGCGGGCGTCAATTGCCATCACACAGCCCGGACCTTCAGGCGCGGCGGTCCAGATTGATCGCGTCGATGACCTCGTTGTGGTTCTTCGCCGCCGCGCGCGACAGCGGCGTCTTGTCTTCGGCATCGACGGCCAGCGGATCGGCGCCCCGCGCGAGAAGCGCCTTGACGACCTCGGTGAGCCCGTTTTCGGCGGCGATGTGCAGGGGGGTATGCCCGCCGGCGTCGGCGGCATTCACGTCGGCCCCGTGTTCGATCAACAGCAGGGCGATGTCTGCGTGCCGGCCGGCAGTGGCGGCATGCAGCGGCGTATTGCGCAGGGTGTTCGACGATACGGCTGAGACCGGCGCGCCGGCGTCGAGCAGCAGCGCCGCCGCGTCGTGATGGCCGAAGAACCCGGCCAGGTGCAGCGGCGTCCATCCGTCGAACGACGGGCGCGTCAACGCGGCCCTCTCTGCTATCGCGGCGCGCAGCTCCTCGGTCCGCCCGAGCGCGGCCGCGGCAAAGACGTCGACGCGCGCGCCGGCATCGACCAGCACGTCGACGATGCGGCGCTGGCCGCGGTACAGCGCGGCCATGATCGGTGATTCGCCGCTCGACAGCGTTGCGCTCGCCAGCGACGGGTCTCGTGCGATCAGATCGCGCACCGTTCGTTCGTCGCCGATCTTTGCGGCCTCGATCAGCGACGGCAGCAACGTGTCATCCTTCTTCATTGAGCACTCCTGCGGGTGTGGGCCGGAGTCGCGAGACTCGCACGCCTTCCCCTGCCACCAGGGCGCCTACACCTGATTCGCCGGCACACGCATCCGCAGCCGCGCCGGATGAATCCGCACGCTGACGTGCCGATCGGCGACCCCTGTTTCGCCGTCGAGATGGTACTGGATCGGCGCGTCCGCGTAGACCTCGGCCTGCTGGATCGATCGGAGCGTGATCCGCGCCGCCAGATGGGTGGTGCCGCGAAAGAGGTGGCGTCCGCCCCAGAGCCGCGCGAAGGGATGACGGTCTTCGACGACCACCGCCTCCAGCTTCCCGTCGTCGAGACGTGCGTGCGGCGCGAGCCGGATGCCGTTCCCGTATTCGCGCCCGTTGGCGAAGGCGACGAGCAGCGCCGACGAGTGGACGTCCTCGCCGTCGAGGACGATCCGATAGCGGACCGCGCGATAGCGGAACGCTTCGCGGAGACCGATCGCGACGTACGGGCCCATCCCGCGACGGCCCAACGCCCGCTTGTTGAACGCCTCGGCAATCACCGCATCGACGCCGATGCCTGCGATGTTGAAGAACAACCGCCCGTCCAGCTCGCCGACGTCGATGAGGGTGTCGCGTCCGCGCAGGATCACGTCGAGTGCGGCATGCGGATCCGAGGGCAGGCCCAGTTCGCGCGCGAACCCGTTGCCGGACCCCGCGGGGATCACGCCCATCGTGCGGCCCGAGGCCGCGACGATGCTCGCGACTTCGTTGATCGTGCCGTCGCCGCCCCAGGCGATCACGAGCGATGCGCCGCGCCCGACGGCGTCGCGCGCCAGCTCCGTCGCATGATGGCGCCGTTCGGTGAGGAACACCGCGGCGGCGAGCCGCTCGGAGGCGAATCGCTCCTCGAGCAGGCGCACGCGACGCGCCGCCGCGTCGGGATCGGCGCCGGCTCCAGACAACGGATTCACGATCGCGACGACATTCATGGCTTCAACGCGAAATCTAGATGCTATAGTAGCGAGGCAACATGCCACTCGGAGGCAGTTGATGAACGGCAAAGCGCGTGCAGGGAGGTCCGGCGGGACGACGCCCCCCGGATCATCATGACGAGACCGGCAGTACGGTTGACTCTGCTGGTCATCTTCCTCGCGGCCATGGGGACGACGGCCTGTCTTTTCTGGATGGCCGAACGGCAGTCCCACCTCTCCGACACCGATTCACGTCGATTCGACACGTCCGCCAGGACGGCCGAACGCACCGTCTTCGATCTCCGCACTGCGCAACAGGCATACGTCGCGCCCGGCCAGGGAGAGGACTTCTGGATCTCGCGATCCGCCGCGCTCGTGCAGGAGCTCCGCGCGCAGGTCCGCGCGCTCAAGTCCGAGGCGGCGTCCCCTTCGTCGGCGCTGGCGTTCGACAGCGCGCTCTCGACCCTACAGGATCTCGAGCAGCTCGACGTGCGCGCCCGCGAGTACGCGCGCAGCCGTCAGCCGCAGCTGGCCTCCACCCTGATTTTCGGCGACGGACTCGATCTGGCCCGGACGATCTCCGATGCGGTCGAGCGGGGGCGGACGATGGAGATCGCCGGCCGCGACGAGGTGCGCGCCGCGCTCGAACGGCGCGAAGGGTTTTCGCTCGGCGCAGCGGCCGCGGCGGCGACCTTGATTGTGCTGCTCCTGATGCCGACCGGCCGTCCCGTGGCGGCGGCCGGGCCGGTCCTCTCGACCGCGCCAGCGCCGGCGCCGGCAT
>JABFWM010000036.1 GCA_013362195.1 Acidobacteriota bacterium | reverse complement strand
CACTACGACCAGTTCAAGGCGGTCGGCGCGGAAGTGATCGGCATCTCGCGCGACAGCGTGAAGTCGCACGACAACTTCAAGACCAAACTGGAGCTGCCGTACACGCTCGTTTCGGATGGCGACGAAGCCATCTGCTCGCTCTTCGATGTCATCAAAATGAAGAAAATGTATGGCAAGGAAGTGCGCGGCGTGGAGCGCTCGACGTTCCTCATCGACGCGAAAGGCGTGCTTCGGCGCGAGTTCCGCGGCGTCAAGGTGCCAGGCCATGTGGAGGCCATCGTCGAGGCTGTACAAGCCATTTGAGGCACGTTATATTGGTTCGCAATGAACGCCTGTCTATTCCCATCCATTCTCCCTGGCACGAGCCGCCGTCTGCCTTTCGGCGCGGTCGGCATGGATCCGGGCTATGTGGAGACGGCACGGCGCAGGCGCTCTGAAAGAGAAGTCAGCCGCTGGTTCCGGTAATCGGAACGGCGGCTTTTTTATTTGGCGTCGCACAAAAGCCACGTTTTCAGGCACGCGCGATGTCCAATGCACGCAACCCCGAGGAGCAGATCGAAACTTAGGCGAACCGGCGTTTTCGACAATGAAGCGCGCCACCGGGCGCAAACTGCGGCATGCGTATCGCTTCGAGGGCGTACGAGCAGGATGCGACAGGCGGCGCACGATACACGACCCGATTCCTTTCGAGGGAACCCCATGCCTTTGCCTACCGCCCCGGCCAAGCTCGGCCATCTCCTTCCGTCCGACGAGTACAAGGCCAAAGCCCGGCCTTCGAAACAGTCGAAAAAGCCCGCCGCGGCCAGCGACGATGACGCCTATGGGGCGGTCGAGACCGTCGCCGCCGAGCGTCCCGCGGCAAATGCCGCGCACACGCTGCGCTCGATCGCGAGCGAGGTGCTGACCCAGATTCCGGCCGAACCGCACGCTGAAGCGGTCGTGCCGCCGCCCGCGCCGGGCACCGTCCCGACGCGCGGCCGAAAATCGAAACAGACCGCGGCGCTGCTGCAGCCGGTGCCGGTCGCGCGTTCGAAACAGGACGAAAGCGAAGCGCGCACGGAGCGCGCCGAGCGCGCGGAAGCGCCGGTCGCGCCCGCTGCGGCCGTGACCAGGGAAGCACGCGCGCAGAACAAGCGCCGCAAGGGCACGTCGGCCGAAACCGAATTGCGCAAGCTCTTCGTGCTCGACACCAACGTGCTGATGCACGACCCGAGTTCGCTCTTCCGCTTCGAGGAGCACGACGTCTATCTGCCGATGATGACGCTCGAAGAGCTCGACAACCACAAGAAAGGCATGTCCGAAGTGGCGCGCAACGCGCGTCAGGTGAGCCGCACGCTGGACGCGCTCGTCGCTCACGCGGGCAAGATGTCGGACGGCATTCCGCTGTCGGCGCAAGGCAACCGCGACGCACTCGGCCGCCTGTACTTCCAGACGACGCTCACCGACATCGAGCCGGTCGAAGGCCTGCCGGTCGGCAAGGCGGACAACCAGATTCTCGGCGTCGTGCGCGCGCTGCAACGCGAGCGTCCGGACCGTCAGGTCGTGCTGGTGTCGAAAGACATCAACATGCGCATCAAGGCGCATGCGCTCGGATTGCCCGCGGAGGATTACTTCAACGATCAGGTTCTGGAAGACAAGGACCTGCTCTACTCCGGCGTGCGCGCGCTGCCGCAGGACTTCTGGACCCGGCACGCGAAGGGCATGGAAAGCTGGCAGGACACCAAGACCGGCACGACGTATTACCGCGTGACCGGGCCGCTGTGTCCGTCGATGCTCGTCAACGAGTTCGTGTATCTGGAGCCGCAGAACGGCGAGCCGTCGTTCCACGCAGTGGTGCGCGAGCTGAACGGCAAGACGGCGCTGCTGCAGACGCTGCGTGACTACGGCCATCACAAGAACAACGTGTGGGGCATCACGGCGCGCAATCGCGAGCAGAACTTCGCGCTCAACCTGCTGATGAACCCGGAAGTCGATTTCGTCACGCTGCTCGGGCAGGCGGGCACCGGCAAGACGCTCATGGCGCTGGCCGCCGGCCTCGCGCAAGTGCTCGACGACAAACGCTACAACGAGATCATCGTGACGCGCGCGACGGTTCCCGTCGGCGAGGACATCGGCTTTCTGCCGGGCACTGAGGAAGAGAAGATGCAGCCGTGGATGGGCGCCTTCGACGACAACCTCGAAGTCCTCCAGAAGACCGACGACGCCGCCGGCGAATGGGGCCGCGCCGCCACGCAGGAACTGATCCGCTCGCGCCTCAAGGTGAAGAGCATGAACTTCATGCGCGGCCGGACCTTCGTCGACAAGTACGTGATCATCGATGAAGCGCAGAACCTGACGCCCAAGCAGATGAAGACGCTCGTCACGCGCGCGGGCCCGGGCACGAAGATCGTGTGCCTCGGCAATATCGCGCAGATCGACACGCCCTATCTGACGGAAGGCAGTTCGGGCCTCACGTATGTCGTCGACCGCTTCAAGGGCTGGACGCACAGCGGCCACGTGACGCTCGCGCGCGGCGAGCGCTCGCGTCTCGCCGACTACGCCTCCGACATTCTGTAAGCGCGCGGCATCGTCCATGCGACAGCGG
>JABFWM010000443.1 GCA_013362195.1 Acidobacteriota bacterium | reverse complement strand
CCGAACTATAACAGGTTGCGGATTGCGGATGGCTCCTTGACGCCGGGTCCGAAGACCCGGCCTGCGTGGAGAGGTGCAGGGCGGGTCTTCAGGCCCGCCGCATCACGGCACCGTGAATCCCTTGAACACCCACGGCGCGCCGACCGTGAACCCGACGCCTGGATCGCGCGATGTCATCCCGAGCAGCACGGCGGCGTCGGCGCGAACCGTGCCGCGCGTGAAGCGGCCGCCCACCCTCAACGTGGCGCGGCTGTCGGTGCCGACCGGCGCACCGTCGCCGCGGGTGTTCGCGCGGCCGTTGATCTCGCCGACGACTTCGAGCCCCTGCCGCACGGCGCGGGCGACCGACAATCCGTACATCAGCAGGTCGTTCTGGTTGTCGCCGCGCACCGGATCGCCGAGGATGCCGAGGCCAGCGTTGCCGACGATGCGGATCGATTGCACGGTCTTGCCGACGAGCGCGGTCGCGAAGAAGTCGGTGGTGTCGAGCCCGAGGCCGCTTTCGTTGCTCGCGTTCGGCAGCTTCGTTGCGAACCGGACACCGAACGCCGGCCGCGTCGCGGTTTCACTCAGGACGCGGATCTTCGTGCCGACGACGATGTCTTCGACGTCGCTCGTCGAATCGCCGGTCACGGTGAGCATGTGCGACAGCGGCGCCTGCTGACGTGACGTGATCGACAGCCGGTTGTACAGTCCGCCGTCGAGCTGCAGCTCCGCGATCGAGCCCAGGCCGAAACTGATGCCGAGCGTGGGCACTCGCAGGAGATTGCCCTGCAGGCCGCTCGCGGGATAGAAGATGTCGCGCGCGGCGTCCACTCCCCCTTCAATCAGCACGTTGCCGGTGCCAACGGTTTCCGGATCCTCGGTCACCAGCGGGCGCTGCTGCGCCGCCGCCGGCGAGGCGAGAAGAAGAAGGGGCAGAACGGCCGCTGCAAGCGTTCGTCTCATCGAGTGGTCACCTCACTAGAATTGCCGCGTGCTGTCGAGAAGAATGGTGACCGGTCCGTCGTTCACGAGCTCGACCTTCATGTCGGCCTGGAACACACCGGTCGCGACGCTGAGGCCGGAGGCACGCAGCTCCCGCGCCACATCGTCGTAGAGCGCCTCTGCGAGTGCGGGCGGGGCGGCGCCGTCGAACGACGGCCGGCGGCCCTTCCGGGCGTCGCCGAGCAGCGTGAACTGCGACACGAGCAGCACGCTGCCCTGCGCGTCGGCCACCGAGACGTTCATCCGGCCGAGGCCGTCGGGGAAGAGCCGCAAATCGCGAACCTTGCCGGCGATGTATTGGACGTCATTGGCGTCGTCTTTGTTGGCCACGCCGAGCAGGACGACGAGACCCTGGGCGATCTCGCCCGCGACCTGCCCGGCCACGATGACCCGGGCGCGGGCCACGCGCTGCACGACGGCGCGCATCAGCGCGCCGGGATCGGCGTCAGCGCCAGCACCTTCGCGGCGTGCGACCGCAATTCGGGAAGAGGATGGAGGCGCTTGTCGAGCAGGTGCCGCGACGCGACGTTCGCGAGCGCGCGGATCATCGAGCTCTTGATCTCGGGGTGCTCGACCTGCAGTTCGGCGATGAGACGCTTGACGCGCTGGCGCTGAAGACTGAGATCGCCACACGCGGGACAGCAGCAGCCGATGATCGGCAGAGCCGACGCCTTCGCGTACTGGCGCGCTTCCGACTCGAGGACGGTGACGAGCGGACGAATCACGACGTGCTCGCCGTTGTCGGAGACGAGCCGCGCGGGCATGGCCTTCAACGATCCCTGAAAGAACAGATTCAACAGCAGCGTCTCGATGAAGTCGTCGGCGTGATGGCCAAGCGCGATCTTCGTGGCGCCGACCCTGGCGGCGAGCCGATACAGCGCACCGCGGCGAAGCCGCGCGCAGAGCGAACAGGGGGTCTCGCTCTCCTCGAGGACGTCTTCGATGGTCTCGCCGATGCTGGTGTGCTCGACGTGCAGCTCCCAGCCGCGCTCGGCGCAGGTGGCGCGAATCTTCCCGTGCTCGTAGCCCTCGTAGCCGGAATCGATGTTCACCGCTACGAGCGAGTAGCGAATCGGCGCGCGCCGGCGGAGCACATCGAGGATCTGCAGCAGCGCCCAGCTGTCCTTGCCGCCGGACAGACCAACCATCACCCGATCGCCGTCTTCGATCAGGCCGTAGTCGGTGATCGCTTTCGTCACCTTCTTCGCGATCCGTGTTTCGAGTTCGGAGCTATATGCCATTCGCCATCCCGTCGCTTCCGCCTTCAGGCGGAAGATCGCCTTCAGCCGGAAGCGCACGACCGGTCGAGTGCCAAGCCGCAGCCGACAGGACTCTCGCGTTCATTGTACGACCAGTTGACGCACCGTCTCGGGCCACGTCAAGGCCGCGCCCGTGTCGTACGCCGCGGACCCGAGCCGTTCGGCGAGCCCGCGATCGTCGGCGAGGCGCCGGAGCGCTGACGCGAGCGCCTCCGGCGTCGCCGACGTCACGAAGCCGTTCAGTTCGTCCTTCACCAATTCCGCCGGCCCGCCGGAATCCGTGCACGTCACGACCGCCTTCCGCGACGCGAAGGCCTCGACGGTCACGAAGCCATAGTCCTC
>JABFWM010000617.1 GCA_013362195.1 Acidobacteriota bacterium | reverse complement strand
GACCGCCCAGCGCTGCGGCGGGGTCAGGAGCCGCCCGTCGCCGGGAGCCAGCCGCCACAATTCGTGCGTCGCCACGGCGCGCACGGCCTTCAGGTCGATCCCGTACGGCTCGCCGTCCCATGTCTCGAACCCGAGGCGCCACGTCCGCGGCGCTTCGACCAGCGACGCCCAGAGGACGTCACGCCCGGGAACGATCGCGCCGCCGGGACGAAGGAACCGATCCCGCGCGTCGATCATGGTGACGAGCCCGTCGGCGAAGAGCGGGAGGACGCCGCGCACGTCGGCCACGAGGACGTCGGCGGCTTCCGGCGCGTCCACCGTGCGCGACGCCGCCTCGATGAAGACGATGCGATCGGCATACCCGTTCGCGCGCGCGAGCTCACGCGCCACGCCGATGATTGGGTCGGTCTCGATCGCATACACCCGGGCCGCGCCGGCACGGCATGCCATCAGCGCAAAGATGCCGGGGCCGGCGCCGAGATCGACCACGACCGCGCCGGGCCGGACGGTCGCGCGAATCGCCTGCTCATAGGCGCGCACGCGCACCTGGTCGGCGAAGATGTTCGCGTAGGCGAGCACGTCGGGCATGGATCAGCGGCTCACGAACATCGGGCCGCGACGTGCGACGCGATCGCCTGCGCGGCGTCGGGCAGCCGCGCCAGTCCGTGCCGCACACGCAGCGTCAGGATCGGCACCGTCGTCGCCAGCGTCGCCAGGCCGTCGAAGACGCGCGACAGCTCGTGTCGATCCTCGACGTCGAGCACGTAGGCGTACTTCACCAGTTCCATCAATCGCGCCGACGCGCGGCTGCGGCGAACGGCGATCGCGGGACCGGACGTCGTACGCGAGCCAAGCAGGAAGAGGGCGCGCAATGGGCCCGGCTGCGCGTGGAACCTGAGGACGCTGCCGTCGACGCGGCGCTTGCGCGTGTAATGCGCGACGCGCGCGCCGGCCGCATGCCGCATCGTGCGCGCGTGCGTGTCGGGCCAGAGCCGGAGGCCGGGATACGCGGGGTGCACGTGCGGCGCCCCATCGATCCATTCGATGGCGGCGCAGTCGTCGGCGAGGACGCGCCCGCGGCGCGACGCCAGCGCCGCGGCGAGCGTCGACTTGCCGCGCCCCGTCGATCCCGCGAACGCGACGACGCCGGCGTCCGGCAGGTGCACCGCACTCGCGTGCAGCACCAACCGTCCGCGCCGGGCGAGCGCGAGCGGCAGGACCTGGTCGACGAGCAGGTGCTGCAGCGTGTCGTCGGGAACGCCGCGACGCGGACGGACGCGCACGGCGCCGCCGTCGCGGCTCACGATGAACTCGGCAAGGTCCGGAAACCGCAGCAGGTATCCCGCATCGATTCGCGCGAACGACACCCAGGGTGCGCCGCGGCCGACGCGCCAATGGTGAAACCACTGGTGCAGGGTGGTGACGGGTTCAGACGGGGGATCGACGTCGATGGCGCACGCGGCTGTACTGCCGGCGTCGGCGTCGAGCATCGGCAGATCGAGGCGGCTGGCGAGCGTCATGCCGCAGTACCGATACGCGCGCATCGCGGATTGCGGCGTGCCGGGCGGGACCGACGGTGATGACAGGCGCACCTCGCGACCCGGCCCGTTACGGCGCCCGCTGGAACATGCTGCCCTGGTCCCTGATCGTCACGCCGCCAGACTGGGTCAGCTTGCTGATCGCGCCGTAATCGACGAGCCGTGGCGCCTCGTAGCGCTTGCGCGCGCCGCGCGCCGGCCTGGCGTCACCTGACGCCGACGGGCCGGACGTGATGTGCGGATCGGTCACGACGATGCTCCTTGCGTGTGGCGGAACCAGAGCTCGACGGCGGCAATGGCCCACAGGGCCCCGGCGATCGCAATGTACGCCCCATCGCGATCCCTGTAAAGAGCGCGGAGGCGATCGTGATGCGCGAGCGCCGCCGCCGGATCGACCCAGCCGGCGTCGGCTGTACGCAGCTGCTCGTAGAAGCGGCGGCCCCCGAGCTGCTCGATCGCGTCCACGAAGATGTCCGAGAACTCGGCCTTGTCGCGCCGGCCGCGCACGATCTCGGGCAGGTCCGCCGCGAAGGCGCGCCGCAGGATCACCTTCGTCTCATTGCCGCGGCGGCGCTGAGCGTCCGGCAGCGCGAACCCGAACGCCGCGACGCGACGATCGGTGAATGGCTGCCGCTGTTCGATGCCCGCGAACGCGGCGGCGCGCTCTTCCAGCTCGTCGCCGATCACCTGCAGCGCCGACGAGGTGATCGCGTCGACCTCGCGCTGCACCGCCGTGCGGTATGGTGAGCGTGCGGACCGCCGCAGACGTTCGTGCAGCCCGACCCGCGCGGCGAACGCGGGAGCGATCCAATCGACCGCCGGCGGCGCCGCGCCCGCGATGGCGCGCGCGAGCGGCTTCAGCGTCTCGGGCACGAGCGGTGCGGCAACCTGACGAAGCAGCACCCCGCGCGCCCATCCACCGCCACGCCGGGTCCCGTCGTCCCACATCTGCCGCGCCGCCGCGACCACCCGGCCTTCGCGGATGAGATCCGCCGCGGAGAGTGGACTGCCGGTGAACCACTCGTCGCCGCCGTAGCCGGTCAGCACCACGTCGAGGTCGGCGGCCGCGGACGCGCGAAGCGGATCCAGGCTCGAGCCGTTTGGATATGCGGGAAGGTCGCGATACCGCGCGACCTCTTCTTCAATCCGCGCGCGCGGTGGCGCAGCGGCGCGGAGCCGCATCGACGGCAGCGACCACCGGTCCACGACCGCATCGATGTACGGCGACTCGTCGCATGGGCGGCCCGGATACGTCAACGAGTACGCACGCACCTCGGGCGACATCTCTTCGCGATGGAGGCGCTCGGCGGCCGCCGCGACGGCGGACGAGTCGAGGCCGCCGCTCAGGAACACGCCGACGCCGCGCGAGGCGCCGCGGACGCGGCATCGCACCGCCGTTCGAAAGACGTCCGTGAAGGCCTCGACGTATTCGCCCTCCGACGAGCACGCGAGGTCCGCGTCCGGATCGAACTGCCAGTAGCGCGACACCCGAACGCCGCCGTCCGACGCGATCAACGTGTGCGCCGGCGGCAGCCTCGCGACGTCGCTCCAGACGGTCTCACCGACGCTCACGGGCATGCCGGCGAGGTGTTCCGCGACAACCCCTTCGTTGATCCTGGCGGGCACGAGCGGATGCGCGAGCAGCTGCTGCGGCTCCGAGCCGATCGCGACGATGCCGCGCGCGGCGGCATAGAACAGCGGCCGCTGCCCGAACACGTCGCGCGCGCAGAACAACTGTCGGGCCGACGCGTCCCAGACCGCGAAGGCAAAGTCCCCCAGCAACCGCGCCGGCGCCGATTCGCCCCAGCGCTCGTAGGCGGCCAGCACCAGCTCGTCGTCGTGGACGTGTGGACCGAGGCCGAGCGCCGCCGACAGTTCGTCGGTGTTGTCGATCCGCCCGTCGAACACGATGGCGTGCTGCGTCGTTGGATGGACGAGCGGCGGCGACGCATCGTCTGAGCGCCCGCGGCGTCCGAGCGCCACGCGTTCGCCGACCCAGACGCGCGATCCTCCCGGCGCGCGATGCGAGGCGGCTTCGAGCATGCGCATCACGGGGTCGCGATGATCGCGCCCGGCCGGATCGAAGACCGACGCCAGCGCGCTCATGGCGACGGCGGGTCGTCGGACGCGACGATCAGCCCGCGCGTGGACAAGTCGTCGATCAGCGCCGCCACGTCGCGTGCGATCTGCTCCCGCTCGGCCTCGTATTCGTCGGCGAGCGTGCTGACGATCTGATCCACCGGCGTGCCGGCGTCGAGCAGCGCCCACACGCGCGTGCCGACCGCGTTCAACCCGAAATAGCGGCCGCTCGCGAGGTCGAGGATCACCGCCTCCCCTTCGAGCTCGCGAAAGACGACGTCGGAGGACAAACGGATCGTACGCATGCTACGTGGCGGTGCGGGCCGTGCGCTTCGTCGCGAGCATCACCCACACGTCGGCGTCGGGGTGCCAGGGGCCGCCGCCGTAATCGCCGAGGACGGCCTCCACGTGGAAACCGGCGGCTTCGAGGCGCCGGCGCATCTGCGGCACCGTCAGGGTACGGAAGGTCAGCGCGAAGCGGTGCACGCGCCGCTCGCGTCCGCGGCGTGCGACGTATTCCTGATCGAAGAGGGTCAGGCGACGCGCGCGATCCTGACGCACGGTCTCGCGCAGGGTGAGGTGCGTGTGCCGGTCGCGCGATCCCGACAGCGTCACCTTGCGGTCGTACTCGGACCAGCGCGGCAGATCGGGCACGAGATCGATGCCGAAGAGGCCATCGCGGCGGAGCACGCGGGCCACCGACGCCAGCGTCTCGCGCAGATCGCGTTCGCGCGTCAGCGACTGCAGCATCCCGTAGGGCGCGAGCACGAGGCCGAATCCGGGCCGCGCGCGAAAGGGCAGGCGGCGGATGTCGCCGCGGACGAAGCGCGCGCGAGGCTCAAGCCCGGCGCGCCGCGCCTTGCGGCGCGCGCGCCGGAGCATCGCCTCGGAGCGGTCGACACCGACCAGGCGCGCTCCCGATCTGAGCAGGGGCAGCGCGAGGCGGCCCGTGCCGCACCCGAGCTCGAGCGACAGGCCCGGCCGCCGCGCCGCCAGCGACGTCCAGAACCTCACGTCGCGCCGCGCGACCGTCCGCGCATTCTCCCAGTCGTAGAACGGGGCGTACTCGTCCCATCCCTGCCAGCCCTCAGCCATCAATTGACGCGATTAGGGTAACAGAAACAGCAACTTGCGAGCGGCGAGCGGGCGATTACAGAATCGCGATCGCATGCACCGTTCTGTAACAGCCACACACAATTCTGGCGCGGTTTCACTTGTGCGCCCATGAAGGAAGCTGGTACGCTTCGTGAACACCGAAGAGTACTTCCGCCCCTTACAGGCCCCCGCCCGCACGGAGCAGGCGGCGATTTTTCAAGGTAGACACGCGTGAAGTCCGAGCACAGAATGCCGCGCCGCGTCGCGTGTGTCACCGCGCTTGCCCTCTGCGCCGCAGCAGTCGCGCCGGCCCTCGCGCAGGACCGCGCCATGTCGGATCCCGCCGCGGCCACGATCATTCGGGGCTCCGCCTGGTCTGCGGAGAACACGCCGATTCGCGACGCGAAGCTGCGGCTGCGCAACGTGACGACCGGCCGCATCGAGGCGGCGACGGTCGGCGATGCCGAGGGGCAGTTCACGTTCGCCAATGTCGCGGGC
The DNA here is from genome assembly GCA_013362195.1 of Acidobacteriota bacterium. Lineage (GTDB taxonomy): Bacteria > Acidobacteriota > Vicinamibacteria > Vicinamibacterales > 2-12-FULL-66-21 > QHWT01. The sequence continues at coordinate 4,666 of JABFWM010000617.1, read as the reverse complement.
GGCACCTACGTCGTGGAACTCGTGAACGACACCGGTCGCGTACTGACGGTCGGTCACCCGTTCGTGATTCTGCCCGGTGAGACGGTCGCGACCTTCGTGCGCCTCGGCGTGGCGAAGGCCCCGGGCCTCGCCAGCTTCTTCGCGAACGCCGCCGCCGCGGCGATCGCGAGCGCCTCAAGCCTCGGGGTGACCGCGCTCGCCCCGACGGCGCCTCCCGTCAGCGCGAAGCGCTAAATTCCTGATGTTCGACACCCAGGAAATCCGGACGCACGCGCCGGCCGACGTGTCGACCTCGGGAGCGATCGCGCTGCCCACCGCCGCGCCGCAGCCGATGCACATCCTCGATCGGCTGAACGCGGTGTTCAAGCATCGCCGCCTCGCCGGCACCGCCTCCCTGCTCGTCGTCACCGCGATGATGGTGCAGACCTATTCGGCGATCCCGGTCTACGAAGCGTGGGCGCGCGTGCAGATCCAGGACGAGCGGACCACGCAGGTCGGGACGCTGAACGCGAACGACCCGGCGTTCTGGCAGGAGTCGGGCCCCTACTATCAAACGCAGTACAGCATCCTGCAGAGCCGCGGACTCGCCCGCCGCGTCGTGCGCAAGCTGGATCTCGCGAACAGTCCGCTGTTCAACGGCAGCGCGCCGAAGCCACGCGACCCGCTGTCGCTCGCCCGCCAGGCTCGCGCCGCGACGAGTGCATGGGTGCGCAGTCTGGTCGCGAAGCCCGAGCCGGCGCCGGCCGTCGCGCCCGCGCCCGACGAATCGTCGCAGGAAGCGGGGCTGATTGGCGCGTTCCTCGGCGGGCTCGCGATCCGCCCCGAGCCGAACAGCCGGCTCGTGAAGGTCGTCTACTCGCACAGCGATCCGCGCTTCGCGGCGCTGGCCGCCAACACCCTCGCCGACGAGTACGCGCAGCAGAACATCGACATGCGCCTGCAGAACACCGAGAAGACGCTGCAGTGGCTGAGCGAGGAATTGAAGCGGCAGGAGCAGCAGCTCGCGCAGAGCGAGACGGCGCTCACCGAATACCGCGAGAAGAACAACGCGCTCTCGCTCGAAGACCGCCAGAACATCGTCGTCTCTCGCCTCAACCAGTTGAACGACAAGGTGACGACGTCGCGCAACGACCGGTTGAGCAAGGAAGCGATTTACCACCAGCTGCGCGGCGCCGATCCCGCGAGCGACGGCGTCGACAATTTTCCCGTGGTCGGCACCAACAGCGGCGTGGTCGAGGCCAAGAACGCGCTGACCACGCTGATCGCGCAGAAGGCCGCCTTCGCGGGCCGCTACGGTCCCGAGCATCCGCGCATGGTCGAGATCGGCGATCAGATCGAGAACGCGAAGCGGCGGCTCGTCGCCGAGCGGACGAAAGTGCTGGAGTCGATCAAGAACGATTACGCCGCGGCGGTCGCCCAGGAGCGCAGCTTCTCGGCGCAGCTGGAAGACCAGAAATCGGCGTCGATGGATCTGGATCGCAAGGGCGGCGACTACAAGCTGCTCCAGCGCAAGGCCGACAGCGATCGCCAGGTCTATCAGTCGCTGCTGTCGCAGCAGAAAGAGCTCGCCGTCGTCGCCAACAGCCGCGCGAACAACGTGCAGGTGCTCGACCGCGCCGACGTGCCGACGCTGCCGATCTCGCCGAACCCGCGCCGCGACTGGATCACCGCGATCCTCGCCGGCCTGGCGGTCGCGTTCGGGCTGGCCTTCGGGATCGAATACCTCGACGACACCGTCAAGACCCCCGAGGACATCACCCGGCGGCTGAAGCTGGCGCTGCTCGGGCTCGTGCCGGCGGTGCGCGGCGAGCGCGTGCCGGTGCTGACCGAAACGGTGCCGCATGATTTCGGCGAAGCGTTCCGATCGCTGCGCACCTCGCTGGTCTTCACGAGCGGCGCGCAGTCGACGCGGATCATCGCCGTCACCAGCAGCCAGCCGCTCGAAGGCAAGACGACGACGGCGTGCAACCTCGCGATGGCGCTCGCCTTCGGCGGCTCGCGGGTGCTGCTCATCGACGCCGACATGCGCCGGCCCGGCCTGCACAAGACGATCGGCCTCGAGAACGCCACCGGCCTCTCGCACCTGCTCGTCGGCCAGGCGCGGGTGCGGGATGCCGTGCAGCGGACGAGCGAGCCCAACCTGGTCGTGATCACCGCCGGCCGCACGCCGCCGAACCCGTCGGAACTGCTCGCATCGGAGCGCATGAACAACTTCCTCGCGAACCTCGCGACCGGGCCGTTCGACTGGGTGATCATCGATACCCCGCCCGTCCTCGCCGTCACCGACGCCGTCATCCTGGCGACCAAAGTGTCGGGCGTCGTCTTCGTGGTGGGATCGGAGATGACGCGCCGCGTGCACGCGGAGCGCGCGCTGGAGACGCTGCAGACGGGCCGGCCGCGCAGCATCGGCGTGGTCCTCAACCGCGTTGACTTCGACCGCAACAAGTACTACTACTCTCGCTATTACGGATACCAGTACAAGAGCTACTACGGTCAGGCCCAGGGCGCCGCGTAATCCGTCGTCGCGCGCGGAATGGGGCGCGCGGCTCGCCGTGCTGCTGCTGGCCTGGACCACGTTCGCGTTCGGCGGCGTCTACCTCTCCGCGCTGATCGTGCCGGCGTGTCTCGTCGTGGTGCTGGCGCTGATGTTTCTTCCACCGGCTGGCGGACGCGGGACGCCGCACAGCTCGGGGAGCCGCCTCGACGCCGGGCCCGCGTGGTCGCTCGCCGCGATGATCGTCATCCTCGCGCTTCAGCTCGTTCCCCTGCCCGCGGCTCTCGTCAGGATCCTGTCGCCGCACGCGTGGACGTTCCGCGAGCAGTTCCGGCTGGCGCCGCAGGCTGGATGGATGCCGCTGACCATCGACGGCGCGTCGACGATCTGGGCGCTTGGGGTCGTCATCGGCGTCGTGCTCGTGTTCGTCGCGAGCCGCGCGATCTTCGAGATCGGCGGCACGCGCGTCGCGGTGCGGGGGGTGAGCGGCACCGGCCTGATCCTCGCCGCGGTCTCGCTCGCGCAGGATGCGACCGCGCATGGCCTGATGTACTGGCGATGGAAGCCCATCGAAGAAGGGGCGCCGCCGTTCGGCCCGTTCGTCGACCGCAACCATTTCGCCACCTGGGCCGTACTGGCGATCCCGCTGTGTCTCGGCTATCTTGTCGCGCACGCCAGTGCGCACCGGCAGCGGATGCTGCCCGGAGCGTCCTGGCATCGCGCGGTCCTGCACGCGCTCGATGCCCGCGCGATCTGGCTCACGGCGTCCGTTGTCCTGATGCTCGTGGCGCTCGTCGCCACGTTGTCGCGATCCGGACTCGTGGGCCTGGGCGCGGCGGTGCTCACCGGCTGGTGGCTGCGCGCGGCGCGGCCCGACGGGAGCGCCGCGGGGCGCTGGATTGGCGCCGCGGCGGCGCTCGCGCTGCTGGCGGCGGTGATTCGGGTGAACCCTGTGGTGGTGATGCACCGGTTCGGTGCGGCGGGCACTGCCGCGATCGATCGCTTCGCGATCTGGGGCGCAACGATGCCAATCGTGCGGAACTTCTGGCTTGCCGGTACCGGCGCGGGAACGTTCGAGACGGCGATGCTCGTCTATCAACCGCCGGGCTCGGCGTTCCGCATCAACGCCGCGCATAATCACTACCTGCAGCTCGCGGCCGAGGGCGGCCTGCTGCTCGCGATTCCGACGGCCGCGGCCGCGATCGCATTCCTCAACGCCGCGGTGGCGAGACTTCGCGAGGACCAGTCCGGCATGTATGGGATCCGGGCGGGCGCGGTGTGCGGCCTGATTGGCGTGGCCGTCCAGAGCCTCTGGGAAACGGGGTTGACCACGCCCGCCAATGGCGTGCTGGCGGCGATGGCGGCCGCTGTTGCGGTGCATCGCGCCGGACCGCACCATCACGGATGACGCTGCGTATCGGGGTCGACGTCGACGGCGTGCTGGCAGACTTCCGGTCGGCGTTTCGCGCGACCGCGACGCGCGTGCTGCGCCGCGAGGTCGACGAGCGCCAGGAGTCGCCGCAGGCCGATGACGGGCTCGTGCCCAGCGACGTGCGGCGCGTGTGGCAGCACATCGCGAACGCGCAGAACTGGTGGATGGAGGTCGAGCCGTACGAACCGGAGCAGATTGCGCGGTTCTACAGCCTGGCCCGGGCGGGCAGCTGGGAAGTGTTCTTCCTCACCAGGCGGCCGCCGTCGGCGGGCGACTCGGTGCAGTTCCAGACGCAGTGGTGGATCGAGCGGTTCGGGTTCTACCTGCCGGCGGTGCTCACGGTGCCCGGTTCACGCGGCGACGTCGCGAACGGGCTTCGCCTCGATCTGCTGCTCGACGATCAACTGATCAACTGCGTCGAAGTGGTGAGCGCGACGCCGACCAAGGCGGTGCTCATGCTGCGCGGGAACGACGCCGCCGCGCGCGATCACGCCATCGATCGCGGCGTGGGCGTGGTCTCGACGCTGTCGGAAGCCGTCACGGTGATCGAGCGGCTGCACGACGTGCTGCCGCAGCGGCGCGGACGACTGCTGCGGCTCGCGGACTGGTTCACGGGACACACTGAGGTGCACACGCTGCCGCAGAACCCGCGCACCGTCCGGCCCGTGCCGCCATTCAAGAAACCGTGAATCGCTCAGGGCTCGGGGCTTACGGCTCAGGGCTTACGGCGGCACGCTGCG
>JABFWM010000072.1 GCA_013362195.1 Acidobacteriota bacterium | reverse complement strand
GCCTCGCGCCCGACCTCGCGAAAGTGGCCGTGGTCGTTCGCGAACAGCTCCGAGACGCCGTAATCGTTGGCGATGAACAGATCCGGGTAGCCGGTGCCGCGCAGATCCGCGGCGACGGCGGCCAGCGCCCACCGGCGCGACACGAGGCCCGCCCGCTCGCTGACCTCTTCGAACTTGCCGCCGCCGAGATTCCGCAGCAGGTACTTGCGCCCGCCGTTGTTCGCGTACTCGAAGCTCTCGGGCATCATCCGCGTGTCGGCGAGCTTCCACAGGTTCACCGACTCGGGGTAATAGCCGCCCATGAACAGATCGAGACGCCCGTCGCGATCGAAGTCGAGCCACACCGCCGTATTGACGTTCGCCCACGCCGGCATCCCCGCGACGTCGGTCACCCGCGTGAAGCCCTTGCCGCCGTCGTTGTGGAACAGATCCGGTCGGCCCCATCGATAGAGGAACAGATCGTCGTAGCCGTCGTTGTCGTAATCCCCCCAGACCGCGCCCATCGACACGCCGGTGTCCGGATGATTGACGTCGGCGATGCCGAGGCGCTCCGCGATATCTTCGAACGTGCCGTCGCCGCGGTTCCGGTACAGCCGATTGCGCGATCCTTCCTTGCTGTCGGTGACGTAGAGATCCATCGCGCCGTCGCGATCGACGTCGACGACCGACACCGCGGCGCCCATCGACGCGACCTGCGGCATGATGTGCGCCAGTCTGGCGTCCAGGGTCGGGGCGGCGTGGACGAAGTCCAGTCCGGCGGCTTTCGCGGACTCGGTCAGGCGGAACCCGTACTGCGCGAGCGGATCGACGTGCGCGCGCGGGCCGGCGGCGCCCGCCGCGCCGCCGAATCGCCGAATCAGCGACGGCGTGAGCAGCAACCCCGCAAACAGCACGATGATGAAGAATCGAGCGGACCGGTTCATGGTTTTCTGACGGCGGATGCCGCGGCGTCCGGTGCGACGCGCAGCGCGTCGCGCACCGCGTCCGCCGTCACATCGCGCGTATGGTCCTCGGCGAACTCGCGCGCGTGCTCGCGGTAGACCGGATCGTCCTCGAGCCGTCGCGGAGGTGTGTCGTAGCGGCCCGTCCGGTGCGTGGGCAGCGGGAGCACCGTGCGCGAGAAGCCTGTATTGTAGTCGCCGTCCTTCTCCCAGCCGTCGGTGATCGCCACGAAGTCGCGGACGAGCCCGGCAGCGGGCGTCGGCGCCTCGGGAAAGCGCACGCGAAGTTCGTCGCCTGCATTCATGATCACATACCGATCGTCGACGCGGCGCACCAGTGCCATCACGTCGCCGAAACGTGTGTAGTAGCCCTCCAGGTCGCGCCAGCGCGCGCCCGTTCCCGCGAGCTGATAGCGCGGCCGCTCGGGCACACTGGCGTCGGTTTGGTCCGTCGTCGAATAGCCGCGATAGTCGAGGTCGGCCGCAGTCAGCTCGAGACGGGTGATCCGCGGCGTGACATCCGGCCGCGCGACCGCCCAGCCGAGACGATCCCAGAAGATCTCGAGATTCGTCGCCAGCCGCAGCCGACGGGGGCCGGCGGCAGGGAACAGGCCATCCATATTAATAAGGATGCTCTTGTCCTTGCCGGCGGGGAACCCGAGGCCGCCGCGGACCTCATGGAACCGGCCGCGAGCGTCGGCCACCTGGAGCGACAATCCTTGCGGCATCTCGTGCGTGCCCTGGCCGATGGCGACGTTGATCGAGCTGTCGGTCGGGTGAATCCAACCCTGCGCGATGAGATACAGCGGCGCCGATCGCGGCGCGCTGTCGGGCAGCTCCATCTCGACGAAGTGCGTGCGCGTGATGCCCTGGTAGGGGCCGCGGTCCGCGAAGTCGACGTACCGTGAATCGCGCGCCGCCGCGATCGCCGACACGTCCTGGCCCTTGTCGTCGCGAACGGATGCGAACGGCCGCACCGGCCCGGTCGCAATCACCTCCGGTTTCGGCGGCGGCACGGCGAACCGCTCGTCCACGAACACTTCGGTGCCCTCCGGGTGATCCACGACGAGCAGCGAGACGAGATCGAAGAAGTGAGTCTCCCAGAGTTCCGCCGTGATCCGCAGATCGTAGGCCCCGTCGCGCGGCGCGAGCTGATCGCCGCGCAGCTTCACCCAGTCTTCGGTCATCAGCACGTCGGCGGTCGCCTGGGCGTTGATGCGCAGGCCGAGCGGCGATCGCCAGAGCACGTCGGTGACGAACGCCATCTCGCGGCCGTTCCACGCAAACAGCCACGGGCACGATCCCTTGAGGCGCTGCGTCGCGGCGACGGTCTGATCCGCCTTCGTATCGAACTCCGCCTGGAGTGCGCCGTTCGGCCAGGTGATCCGCACGACCTCCGCGCCCGCCGCCTCTCCGAGGCCGAAGTGGACGAGCGGCGAGGTGATGACCTGCTTCTGCGCGTGCAGCCCCGAGCGGAGCTCGACTTCGCCGCCGATGCCGAACGAGTTGATGCGCTGATCGCCGGTCGCGGTGGCCGCGCGCGGACGGAGTACCTGCCACCGATACGACTTGCTGCCCCGGCTCGCGGCGCGCCCGACCTGCGCGTTCGCGCCGAGGCCCACGATGTCGAGCCGGCCGTCGCCATTCAGGTCGGCAACC
>JABFWM010000611.1 GCA_013362195.1 Acidobacteriota bacterium | reverse complement strand
ACCACATGGACTGGACGAACCCGACGCACGATCGCGCGCGCGCCGCCTACGACAACTTTCACGGGCTCGACGGCGCGTTCGACGCCAACGTCATCATCCAGATCAAGCACGGCCCGATCGATTTTCAGGTGCGCGAGCCGGCGTCGCCGCTCTTCGCCGGACTCGAGCGCACGAACCAGGCGATCGAGCTGCAGATCACGCAGGAGTACTTCGGTCAGGCGCGACACACCGTGTTCCTGATCCCGATGTGGAAAGAGGTGCTCGACTTCGATCTCCGCGCGCACGACAACAGCACTCCGGTGAAATCCATCGTCGCCGGCCGGACGTTCTCCCGGCCGACGGGAGGGTTCGTCGGCGTCGCCAATGTCGGCGACGGCGACAGCTGGCTCGGGAATCATTTGTCGCAGGCGAACCTGTACGGCTTCGGCCGTCTCGCGTGGAATCCCGACCTCAGCGCGCAGCAGATCGCACAGGAATGGACGACGCTCACCTTTCGCAACGACCCGGCCGTCGCGGGCACGGTGGTGCCGCTGCTTCTCAGCTCGTGGCGCACTTATGAGAACTACACGGGGCCGCTCGGTCTCCAGACACTGACCGACATCGTCGGCAACCATTACGGCGTCTCCGTCGACGCCTCCGAGCGCAACGGCTGGGGGCAATGGCACCGCGCCGACGCGCACGGCGTCGGCATGGATCGCAGCGTCGCAACCGGCACCGGCTTCGTCGGCCAATATCCGCCGGCGGTCCGCGACCTGTACGAATCGCTGGAGAGGTGCCCGGACGATCTGCTGCTGTTCATGCACCACGTCCCCTACACGCATCGTCTCCATTCCGGCACGTCGGTCATCCAGTACATCTACGATTCGCATTACGAGGGCGCGGCCGCGGCCGCGACATACGCGCGAGACTGGCGAAGCCTGAAGGGCACGATCGACGACGAACGGTACATGGCCGTGCTGAAGCAGCTCGAGTATCAGGCAGGACAGGCGATCGTCTGGCGCGACGCCGTGTCGCGATGGTTCGCGCGCGCGTCGACGATCGCCGACGCGAATGGGCGTGTCGGCAACTATCCAGGGCGGCTCGAGGCCGAAGACGCCGAGCTCGAGGGCTACAGGGCGGTCGCGATCGAGCCGTGGGAAGCGGCCTCAGGAACCGGCGCGATCGAGTGTGCGGGCGGGAGTTGCGCGGCCGCCTTTACCTACCACGGCCCCGCCGGCCGGCACGACGTCATCGTGCAGTACTTCGACGTGAACACCGGCGCGGCGCGCTACCGCGTCTGGATCCACGGCCGCATCGTCGACGAATGGACCGCGAGCGAACGGCTGCCGGCCAGCAGGCCCGATGGCTCGTCGTCGATGCGCCGCATCATCGAGGACGTGGAGCTGCAGTCAGGCGAGCCGATTCTGATCGAGGCGACCCCTGACGGCAGGGACGCCGCGGCGATCGACTACATCGAAATCGACCCACGGACGAGCGCCGCCGTCAGCGACCGCTGAACACGGCTAGCGGCCATACCGGCGCCGGTGCACTGACGGACACGGGGAGGGCGCGGAGCACGCGCGTTTGATGTGTGGCGAGAACCAGGGACGCCGCTGCGAACGTGAGCTTCAGAAAACCATGGTCGCGATCTCCCCGGCCTCCCCGCTCTCTCCGTGTACGTGGCGACCACTGGCCGTCGCTGCGGCTGATTGTCGCGACGATGGTGCCAGGGCAGTATCCGTGGTGGATCTATCCGTGGGGCATCACGCCTGGAATCGCCGCCAGTCGATCTTGTACTTCCTGATCTTGTAGTTCACGATCCGCGGCGTGGCCTGAAGGAGGCGCGCGGCCTTGGCGCGGTTGCCGCGCGCCATCTTCAGCGCGTCCTGGATCAGGTCCTTTTCGAACGCGGCGTGCGATGCCGCGAGCGACCGCATCGAAGAGGCGTCGCTCGTGTCGGCCATCTGCAGCGTGGGCGGCAGATGATGCACGTGCAGCACTTCCCCGTCGCAGACCAGCACCGCACGCTCCATGACGTTCTGCAGCTCGCGGACGTTGCCGGGCCAGTGATAGGCCATCAGCATGTCGATCGCGGGCGTCGAGATGCGGCGGATGCGCTTCCGGTGATCCGCGGCAAGGCGCTCGAGGAAGTGATCGGCGAGCAGCAGGACGTCGGTCTTGCGCTCGCGCAGCGGCGGCACGTAGATCGTGAACACGTTGAGCCGGTAGAGCAGGTCTTCGCGGAAGGTGCCCGCGGCAATCGCGTCTTCGAGGTTCTTGTTGGTGGCGGCGATGAGGCGCACGTTCACCTTCACCGGCTCGACTCCGCCGAGGCGCTCGAACTCCCGCTCCTGCAGCACCCGCAGCAGCTTCACCTGCACGCCGGTGTTCACGTCGCCGATCTCGTCGAGGAAGAGGCTGCCGCCGTCGGCGCGCTCGAACCGTCCCTGCTTGCGCGCATTCGCGCCCGTGAACGCCCCCTTCTCGTAGCCGAACAACTCGGACTCGATCAGCGTATCGGGCAGCGCCGCGCAGCTGACCTTCACGAACGGCTTCGCCGCGCGCTGCGAGTTGTAGTGGATCGCCTGCGCGATCAGCTCCTTGCCGGTTCCGGATTCTCCGCGAATGAGCACGGTGGTGTTGGTGCGGGCCACCTGCGTCATCTGCTCGCAGACGTCGTGCATCAGGCGGCTGGTGCCGACGATGTGCGAGAAATCGTAGCGTTCACGCAGCTCGCCCTGCAGCCGGACGTTTTCCTGGAGCAGCCGCTCGCGGTCGGCTTCGATCAGCCGCTGCACCTTGATCGCCTGGGCGATCATCGAGGCGACCACGCCGAAGAACTTCGCGGTGCGCTCGTAATTGCGATCCGGCTTGAAGCGCAACTCGATGACGAGCACGCCGACCGCGCGCCGATGCAGCAGGAGCGGCACGCAGACGAACGAGCGCTCGTCTTCGCCGTCGCGCCCGGCCGCCAGCGCGGGCTCGCGGCTGACGCGCGGGACGACCAGCGGACGGCCGCTCGCGAGCACCTGTGACGCGAGCGCGCCGCCCGGCACCACGGTCTGCCAGGCGCGGTCGCGGCCAGTGCCGACATGCGCCGCCACTTGCAGCTGCGGCTTGTCGTCCGAGGCGATCGCGACGGCGCTGCGCACCGCATCATGCGATTTCTCGAGGATCTCGAGGACGCGGTGCAGCGACGCCTTGAAGTTGATCGCGCTCGACAGCGCCTGGCTGATCTCGACGAGCGAGGTGAGCTTGCGGATCTCGCCAGACTGCCGGACCCCGGCGTCCGCGCCGCCGGCGCCCGCCGCCGCCATTCTGTCCATCGAGCCCATTGGTACCGTCATGTTCGCCCTCTCTCGTCCGTGGAGCAAGCTCGATTACGGGTCCCGCGGTCGTCACGCCCGCCCGCGTGAGCCGGGTCTGAAGACCCGGCCTCCGAACGATAGCGAGCAGACCCGGCCTGCGTGCGGCCCGTGCAGGGCGGGTCTTCAGACGCGCCGTCCGCCTACCCGGTGTTCCGCATCCCGGCCGCGATCCCGTTGATCGTGACCCGCAGCGCCGCGCGCAGGGCGGCAACGTCGTGCGCGTGCGACGCCTCCGCCGCCGGGTCGGCGGGCGCGTGGCGTGCCGCCAGCCGGCGCAGGATCTCGACCTGCACCAGGTTGATCGGATCGACGTACGGATTGCGGACGTCGATCGAACGCCGCAGGACGGCTGCGTCGGCGAGCAGTCGATCGTGTCCGGTGATCGCGAGCACCGCCGCGGCGGCGCCGTCGAGGCGCGCCCGCAGCGCATCGGCGAGCGGCTGCAAATCCGCCGGCACCAGCTGCCGGTCGTAATGCGCCGCGATCCCCGCGTCGGCCTTCGCGAGCGCCATCTGCAGCAGATCGATCATCGAGCGGAAGAACGGCCACTCGCGATACATCTCTCTGTAGGCGTCGCGCTCCTCGTCGGTTGCCGGCTGCAGCGCCTCGGCGCCGAGCCACGAGGCGAGCAGCAGGCGCGTCTGCGTCCACGCGAACTGCCACGGGATGGCGCGCAGCGTCTGCAACCCGCCCGCCCCGCGCCGGGCCGGCCGACTGCCGATGTGCAGCGCGTCGAGCTCCGCCTCGGGCGTGGCGGCGCGGAAGTACGCCGGAAACCGCGGATCGTCGTAGACCACGGCACGAAACGCGTCGCGGGCGGACGCGGCAATCCGATCCATCGTGTCGCGCCAGCAGGCGCGGACGGGCGGGTGCGGCGCGAGCGCGGCGTCGAGCGTCGCCGTGGTGTAGACCTCGAGCGTCCGCAGCGCGATCCCGGGCAGCCCGAACTTCGCCTGGATCATCTCGCCCTGCTCGGTCACGCGCAGCGTGCCGTCGATGGACCCGGGCGGCTGCGACTGAATCGCCAGATACGTCGGGCCGCCGCCGCGGCCGACGCTGCCGCCGCGGCCGTGAAAGAGCGTCACCGCGACGCGGTGCCCGCCGCACGCGCGAACGATGGACTCCTGGGCGGTGTACAAGGCCCACGCCGCTGCCACGCGGCCGATCTCCTTCGCGGAATCGGAATAGCCGATCATCACTTCCTGTCGATCGCCGGCGGCGCGAAGGCGCTCGCGGTACCACGGGATCGAGAGCAGCCGATCGATCACCTCGCCGGCCGCGCGAAGGTCGCGCGCGGTCTCGAACAACGGCACCACCCGCAGTGACGGGCGCACCCCGGCGCGGCGCTGCAGCAGTTCGACGGCCAGCACGTCGGAGGGCTGCGCCGCCATGGTGATCACGTAGGCGCCGAGCGATTCCGACGGCATCGAGGCGAGCGCGTCGAAGGTCTGCAGGACCTCGTCCGTGCGCGGATTGCGCGGCAGCGCCGACGGAAGCGCGTCAGGCGTGCCGAGCGCGGCGGCCAGGAACTCGATCTTCTGCGGTTCCGGCCACGTCTGATAGCCGGGCCGCCCCATGTGGCGCGCGAGCAGCTCCACGGCTTCGGCGTGCCGCTGCGCCTCCTGGCGGATGTCCAGCCGCACGAGGGTCAGGCCGAACGCCGCAAGGCGGCGCAGCACATCGAGCAGGCGGCCGTCGGCAATGACGCCGTTGCCGGTCGCGTGCAGCGAATCGAAGCACAGTCGCAGGGGCTCCGCGAGCTGCTCCGCGGTGTCGATCAGCTCGTCGCCGCGCGCGCCGCCGCGTGCCGGGCGCACCGAGAGCAGATCTTCGACATGGCGGCGCGTGAGCTCCAGCCGCTGCTGCACGCCGCGCAGCAGCGTACGGTACGGCTCGTAGGCGTCCGAGACGCGCGCGCGCAGCGCCTCGCTCGCGCGGGTCATCGACAGCTCCTGGCGCAGCCGCTCGATTTCCCGCGAATACAACGACAGCGCGATCCAGCGCGACGAGAGGCCGGCGCGGCGCGTCACCTCCGGCGTGACCGCCGGGTTGCCGTCGCGATCGCCGCCGATCCACGATCCGAAGCGGATCGGCGCGGCGTCGAGCGGCAGGGCGCGGCCGGTGACGACGCGCAGCGTCCGATCCAGCGACCGCAGGTGCTCCGGCACCGCGTTCCACAGCGTCTGCTCGAAGATGGCCAGCGACGAGCGCACTTCGTCGAGCGGCGAGGGACGCCCGCGGCGGATCTCCTCGGTCTCCCACGCCGCCGTGATTTCACGGCGCAGCGTCTCGATCGACGCCTCGCGTTCGAGCGGCGTCGCATCGAGCCGATCGAGCTCCGCGAGCGCGTCCGCGACGGCGTTGTATTTCATCTGCAGCGTCCGCCGCATGATCTCGGTCGGGTGGGCCGTGATGACCAGCTCGATGCGGAGCGCGCAGACCGCGGCATAGAGCGCGTCGGGCGCGACGCCGGATGCGAGCAGGCGCGGCAGCGCTTCTTCGATCGACGCCGGCTGCGGGTTCGCGTGCGGGTTGCGCTGATAGGCGCGGCGGCGGCGGACGCGGTGGTGCTGTTCGGCGACGTTCGCCAGGTTGAGAAAGTGCGCGAACGCACGCGCGATCGGCAGCGCCGCATCGACCGGCATCGCGTCCAGCTCGCGCGCCAGGAGGTCGAAGGCCTGCCGCGATTCGGCGGCGTCGCCGCGGCGCGCGCGCTTGGCGAGCCCGCGCACGCGTTCCACGCGCTCGAACAACGCATCGCCCGCCTGGCGGCGCAGCGTTTCCCCAAGCAGCGTTCCCAGGAGCCGCACATCGTCTCGCAGCGGCTTGTGCGGATCTTCAAACAGCATGGGCGTGGGTCTTCCGCTCGAAGGCGGACGTTAGTGGCATGGCTCCGTGGATCTTCCGCCTGAAGGCGGAAGCGACGCGGTTCGCTGCGTGAGTCTGCCACGTGAAGGCGGACGTTCCTGGCGTCGCCCTGTCGCTTCCGCCTACAGGCGGAAGCACGTCGTGAATCTGCACGTCTTCGTGCGCGAGGCCCGCCGGTATAATCCGACCATCGTGGCCAACACACTGACACACAGCGCGACCGTCCGCGCCGAAGGGCACCTGATCGACTCGCAGCTGCTCAACGCCATCTTCGACACCGTCATCGAGCGCGGCGGCGCCTTCGAAGTCCTGCATTTCGAGATCGGACGCACCAACCAGGATTTCTCGAAGCTGATCCTCAAGGTGTCGACCGCGACGCCGTCCGGCCTTGCGGCGCTGCTCGAAACCCTGATCCCGCTCGGCTGCCACGTCGCCGAGGAACATGACGCGCTCGTTCGCGTCGCCGATCGCGACGGCTCGGTGCCCGACGACTTCTACTCGACGACCAATCAACGGACCCAGGTGCGCAGCGGCGGGCGGTGGATCGATGTCGCGCGCCAGCGCATGGACGCGGTGATCGTCATGACGGCGACGGGCGCGGAATGCCGCAAGCTCCGCGACGTGCGCGTCGGCGATCGCGTGGTCTGCGGCCTCGAGGGCATCCGCGTCACCCCCGAGTTTCGCGATCGCGAACGCGCCGACTTCGCGTTCATGGCCAACGACGTCTCGTCGGAGCGTCGGGTGGAGGTCAGCGTCGCGAGAATCGCGCGCATGATGCGGGAGACGCGCGCGCGCGGACAGCGGATTGCCTTCGTCGCGGGGCCGGTGGTCGTGCACACCGGCGGCGGGCAGTACTTTTCGCAGCTGGTGCGCGGCGGATACGTGAACGTGCTGCTGGCGGGCAACGCGCTCGCCGTGCACGACGCGGAGCATGCGCTCTTCGGCACGTCGCTCGGCGTCGATCTCGAAGCCGGCGCGCCCGTCACCGGCGGCCATCGCCATCACATGCGCGCGATCAACGCGATCAACCGGGCGGGGGGGCTGCACGCCGCGGTCGCACAGGGCGTGCTCACGACCGGCGTGATGGTCGAGTGCATCCGCGCCAACGTCGACTACATCCTCGCCGGCAGCATTCGCGACGATGGGCCGCTGGCCGACACCGTCACCGACATCGTCGCGGCGCAGGATCGCTACGCGGCGGCGCTCGCGAACGTCGGGATGGTGATCGTGTTGTCGACAATGCTGCATGGGATCGGCGTCGGTAACATGCTCCCGGCATGGGTGCCCGTCATCTGCGTCGATATCAATCCTGCCGTCGTCACCAAGCTCGCCGATCGCGGGTCGTCGCAGACCATCGGGCTCGTCACCGACGTCGGGCTGTTCCTGCATCAACTCGCGATGCAGCTGAGCGCATAACGAGCTTCCGCCTAAAGGCGGAAGCTACGGGGTCGCGTCGTTGCGCTACGGGGTCGCGTCATTGAGCCCGGAGGCTCGAACGGGGACTCCGTAGCTTCCGCCTTGAGGCGGAAGCTCAACTCACTGCAGCGGCGCATGCAGGTCGGAGTCGCCCATCAGGTAGGCGTCGACCGCGCGCGCGCAGCTGCGTCCCTCGGCAATGGCCCAGACGATGAGCGATTGGCCGCGCTGCATGTCGCCCGCGGTGAACACGCGCGGGACGCTCGTCATCCACTGCTCGTCGCGCCAGACGGTGCCGCGCTCCGTGATCCGCACGCCCAGCTGATCGAGCATGCCGCCCCGCTCGGGGCCCTTGAAGCCCATCGCGAGCAGCACCAGATCGGCGGGCAGCTCGAACTCCGATCCCGGGATCGGCGCGAATGCCGGACGTCCGTTCGACGCCACGAGCTCGACGCGGACCGCGTGAAGCGCCGTCACGCGCCCGTCGGCATCACCGGCGAAGCGCTGGGTCGACACCGAATACAACCGCTCGCCGCCCTCTTCGTGTGCCGGCGAGACGCGGAACACGTTCGGCCACTGCGGCCAGGGATTGTCCGCCGCGCGTTCGCTGGGCGGCTGCGGCAGCAGCTCCAGCTGACGGATACTGCGCGCCCCCTGGCGAATGGCGGTGCCGAGACAGTCGGCGCCGGTGTCGCCGCCGCCGATGATGATCACGTCCTTGCCTTCCGCCGAGATGAACGGCGGCGACGACAGATCGTCGCCCTCGCAGCGGCGGTTCTGCGCGGTCAGGTACTCCATCGCGAAATGGATGCCCTGCAGCTCGCGGCCGGGAACCGGCAGATCGCGCGGCTCGGTAGCGCCGCCCGCGAGGATGACGGCGTCGAAGTCCCTGACCAAGTCGTCGGCCGGGACGTCGATGCCGACGTGGCAGCTGGTCCGGAACTCGATCCCCTCGCGGCGCATCAAATCGAGGCGGCGATCGAGGACGTGTTTTTCGAGCTTGAACTCGGGGATGCCGTAGCGGAGCAGGCCGCCGATGCGGTCGGCGCGCTCGAGCACCGTCACGGCATGCCCGGCGCGGTTCAACTGGTCCGCGGCGGCGAGACCGGCGGGCCCGGAGCCGACCACGACGACGTGGCGCCCGGTGCGGCGCGCCGGCGGACGCGGCGTCACCCACCCTTCCGCGAACCCGCGATCGATGATCGCGGCTTCCGCCGACTTGATCGTGACGGGCGCGTCGTTCAACCCGAGGACGCACGATCCCTCGCACGGCGCGGGACAGAGACGGCCGGTCCACTCGGGGAAGTTGTTCGTGGCGTGCAGCCGCTCGAGCGCGGTCTGCCAGCGATCGTGGTACACGAGATCGTTCCAGCTCGGAATCAGGTTGCCGAGCGGACACCCCTGATGGCAGAACGGAATGCCGCAATCCATGCAGCGGGCGGCCTGGTTCTGCAGCGTCTCGCGTTCGTAGGGCAGATAGACCTCGCGCCAGTCGCGCACCCGCTCGTGGATCGGACGCGTGGGCTGCTTCTGCCGCCTGATCTCGAGAAAGCCGGTGACCTTACCCATTGGCCACCTCGGCGTACTTCGCGGACGCGACCGGCTTCGCCTGCGCGGCGGCCTGCCCGGCGAGCACGCGCTTGTAATCGCGCGGCATCACCTTCACGAAGTCGGCGATCACCTGCGGCCAGGTCGCGAGCACGCGAGCCGCCACCGCGCTGCCGGTGTGCTCGAGGTGCCGCTCGAGCAGCTCGCGCAGGACGGCCTCGTCGTCGGCCGAGTCGAGCGGATCGAGATCGACCAGCTCGCGGTTGCAGCGGCGCGGGAACGCGCCGTCGGCATCGAGCACGTAGGCGATGCCGCCGCTCATGCCGGCGGCGAAGTTGCGTCCGGTCTTTCCGAGGACGACGACCCGGCCGCCGGTCATGTACTCGCAGCCGTGATCGCCAACGCCTTCCACCACGGCCATCGCGCCGCTGTTCCTGACCGCGAAGCGCTCGCCGGCGATGCCGCGAAGGTAGGCCTCGCCGCTCGTCGCGCCGTACAGCGCGACGTTGCCCACGATGATGTTCTGCTCGGCGACGAACGCGGCGGCGCGCGGCGGATAGACGATGATGCGGCCGCCCGACAGGCCCTTGCCGACGTAGTCGTTCGCGTCCCCTTCCAGCGACAGCGTGATTCCGCGCGGCACGAAGGCCCCGAAACTCTGGCCCGCGGATCCCGTGCCGTTGATGCGGATCGTGTCGTCCGGCAGCCCTTCGCCGCCCCAGCGCCT
>JABFWM010000555.1 GCA_013362195.1 Acidobacteriota bacterium | reverse complement strand
CGGACGCGAGAGCGTTGGACGCTCCGGGATCGCCGCGCGCACCGGCGAGTCGCCCAAGAAGCGCGTCGATTACGGCAACGCCTGGCAGGAGGCGCGTACGCTGATCGTGGCGCGGCGCGGCCGCCTCGCGCTCGGGCTCGCGCTGATGCTGGTGAACCGCGTCGCCGGCATGGTCCTGCCGGCCACGTCCAAGTACCTCATCGACGACGTGATCGGGAAACGGCGCGCCGACCTGCTCGTGCCGCTGGCCTTCGCCGCCGGCGCGGCGACGCTCGTCCAGGCGGTCACGTCGTTCGCGCTCTCGCAGGTGCTTGGCGTGGCCGCGCAGCGCGCGATCACCGACATGCGGCGGCGTGTCGAAGCGCACGTCGCGCGGCTGCCCGTCGGCTACTTCGACTCGACCAAGGCGGGCGTCCTCATTTCGCGCATCATGACCGACGCCGAAGGGATCAGAAATCTCGTCGGCAACGGCCTCGTGCAGCTGGTCGGCAGCGTCGTCACGGCGGTGCTCGCGCTCACCTACCTGTTCTATCTGAACTGGCTGCTGACGCTCGTCAACATCATCGCGCTCGGCACGTTTGGCGCGGCGATGGCGACGGCCTTCAACCGGCTGCGGCCGCTCTTCCGCGAGCGCGGCAAGATCAACGCGGAGGTGACCGGCCGGCTGAACGAAACGCTCGGCGGCATCCGCATCGTCAAGACCTATACCGCGGAGAAGCGCGAGGAACTGGTCTTCACCAAGGGCGTGCATCGCCTGTTCCGCAACGTGGCGCGATCGATCACCGGCGTGTCGGCGATCACCACCTTTTCGACGGCGATCATCGGCGTGATCGGCGTCATCATGATCATCGTCGGCGGCCGCTCGATCCTCGCCGGCCACATGACGGTGGGCGACTTCCTCAACTACATCCTGTTCACCGGACTGCTGGCCGCGCCGGTCGTGCAGATCGCGTCCATCGGCACGCAGATCAGCGAAGCGTTCGCCGGCCTCGACCGCATCCGCGAACTGATGCAGATGGCCACGGAGGATGAAGAGGACGCGTCGCGGGCGCCGCTCGGCGAGATCGCCGGCGAGATCGTGTTCGACGAGGTGAGCTTCGAGTACAACCCGGGCGTGCCGGTGCTGAAGCAGGTCAGCTTCCGCGCGCCGGCGGGCACGACGACCGCGCTCGTCGGATCGAGCGGTTCGGGCAAGAGCACCCTGATCAGCCTCGTCATGGCGTTCAATCGCCCGCTGCGCGGCCGGCTGTTCGTGGACGGGCAGGATCTCGGGACGGTGCGGCTGCGCGACTACCGCCGCCAGCTCGGCGTCGTGCTGCAGGACAACTTCCTCTTCGACGGGAGCATCGCCGACAACATCCGCTACGGGAGTCCCGATGCGACGCTCGAGGAGATCAAGCGGGTCAGCCGGATCGCGCACGCCGACGAATTCATCGAGACGTTCGAGCAGGGCTACGACACGATCGTCGGCGAGCGCGGCGTGAAGCTGTCGGGCGGGCAGCGGCAGCGGGTCTCGATCGCGCGCGCGATTCTCGCCGACCCGCGGATCCTCGTGCTAGACGAGGCGACGTCGAGCCTGGACAGCGAGAGCGAGGCGCTCATTCAGGACGGCCTGAAGTCGCTGCGCCACGGCCGCACCACGTTCGTCATCGCCCACCGCCTCTCCACGATCCGCAGCGCCGATCAGATCCTCGTCCTCGAACACGGAGAGATCGTCGAGCGCGGCACGCACCAGGAGCTGCTGGCGCTCGGCGGCCGGTATCGCACGCTCTACGACAAACAGTACAAACTCGAGGCCGACCGTTTCATAAATCCGGGAGAAGATTTCACACCCGAGCCGGACGCCGAGAAGGTGCCCTCGACGCTGCGCGCGAACAACGCCTTGTGAATCTTCCGGCGAAAGCCTTCTGGATCTTCCGGCTAAAGCCGGTAGCTACGAGCATTTACTCGGAGCCGCGAAGACCCCGCGGTAGCTTCCGCCTTTAGGCGGAAGCACCACGCGGAAGCCCCACTCGGAAGCACCACCCGACCCGCGACGGGTCTTGCACTCGGAGCGCGGCGTATGCGACCTGCGACGCTACGCCTCTCGACGTGTGTCTGCTGCCTGCTGCTGGCCACCAGTGCCCGCGCCACCGACTATTACGTAAGCTCGACCGGTCTCGACGCCAACCGCGGGACGAGCCCCGCCGAGGCGTGGCGGACGATCCAGCGCGTCAACAACGACCAGTACCGCCCCGGCGACCGCATCCTGTTCGAAGGCGGCACGACCTTCAGCGGCAACCTGTTCCTCGACGCGGTCGATGCCGGCGCGCCGGACGCGCCGGTGACGATCGGCTCGTACGGCACCGGCCGGGCGACCATCTATGCCGGCGACGGCACCGGCATCCTGATCCACAACGCGGCCGGATTCGTCGTCCGCGATCTCTTCGTCATCGGCTCCGGCAGCACGACCAACACCGGCGACGGCATCTTCTTCTTCGCGGATCTCGCCGGCGACGTGAAGCTGCCGTACATCCGCATCGATCACGTCGACGCGGCGCGCTTCGGCGACTACGGGATCCTGATCGGATCGAACAACGGCAATACCGGCTACGCCGACGTCCGGATCACCGCTGCCGT
>JABFWM010000218.1 GCA_013362195.1 Acidobacteriota bacterium | reverse complement strand
AGAACCGTCCGCTTCAACATACTACGTCCTCCATCAGTTGAGTTCGATGCCGTTCGATGGATGGAGTGCAAACCGCGGTCCAGTCGAAAAACTCGGCAGTTGGGGCAGTTTTCGGCCACATTTCGCGCATTTCACGCTTCCGGGCGCGTCCGATCCGGCCTGTATAATGGACGGATATGGCCGTGCCTGCGCCCCCCGTTCGACAGCCCGCGGTGCGGGAAGCGCGCCTCGATAACGGGCTCAAGATCCTCGTTCAAGAAGTGCACACGGCCCCACTGGTGTCCGTGTGGTGCTGGTACCGCGTGGGATCGGGCGACGAGCGTCCCGGCCACACCGGCGTCTCGCACTGGGTCGAGCACATGAACTTCAAGGGCACGGCCCACATCCCGCGCGACGAGATGAAGGGCATCGTCGAGCGGTTCGGCGGGAGCTGGAACGGATACACCTGGATCGATCAGACCACGTACCTGGAGACGGCGGGCAAGGACGCTCTCGACACGCTGCTCTTCATCGAAGCGGAGCGCATGTCCGAAGGCCTCTACGACCCTGACGAGTGCGAGTCGGAGCGGACGGTCATCATCTCCGAGCTCCAGGGCGGAGAGAACGATCCGGATCAACTGCTCGACACCGAAGTCACGGCCACTGCGTTTCGCGCGCACCCCTACCGGCATCCGACGATCGGCTGGATCGAAGACCTGCGCTCGATGACGCGCGACGATCTCTACGGCTACTACCGTCGGCATTACGTCCCGAACAACGCGACGCTCGTCGTCGTCGGCGATGTGGAGACCGAGGACGTGCTGCGCCGCGCCGACGCGCATTTCGGCCGCACCCAGCCGGGTTCGCCGCCCGCCCGCCGGCGCGCGGCCGAACCGAACCAGATTGGAGAACGCCGCGTCGTCATCGAGCGGGAGGGCACGACCGCGTACTTGAAGTGTGCGTGGCATGCGCCGGCCGCGACCGATCCCGATTTCTTCCCGATGCTCGTGCTCGACGCGGCGCTGACCGGTGCGAAGGGCACGAACATCTGGTCCAGCTTCCGAGGCGCGCCGCCGCAGCGCAAGGCCCGGCTCTACACGTCGCTCGTGGAGCGCGGGCTCGCGTCGGCGGTGAGCGGGTCGCTGGTCGCGACGGCGGAGCCGTTCCTGTTCAGCGTGTCGCTGACGGCGATGGAAGGCGTGTCGCTCCCGTCGCTGGAATCGGCCGCGCTCGAAGCGATCGAGCGCGTGCGGGAGCAAGGCCTCACCGATGAAGAAGTCGCGCGCGCGAAACGGCAGCTGAAGGCGCGGCTGGTGTTCGAGACCGACGGGGTCACCAACATCGCGCACCAGCTCGGCTACTTCGACACGATTGTGGGGAACGGGTTCGTCCACACCTTGCGGCCGGAAGTCGACGGCGTGACCACCGCGCAGGTGAATGACGTCGCCCGCCGGCGCCTCGCGCGCGAGAAGCGCACCATCGGATGGTTTCAGCCGGCGGAGTCGCGGGCGTGAGCACCGTCACGGTGCGCGGACTGTCGCCGGTTCGCGAGACGCTCGCGAACGGCGCCACCGTCCTCGTGCAGGAGACGGCGTTTTCCCCGGCGGTCACGTTCGGCGTGTCGTTTCGCGCGGGCAGCCTCTACGAACCGGACGATCTCACCGGCCTGTCGTGGCTCGTCGGCCGCGTCATCGATCGCGGGACCGCGACGCGGTCGGCCGACGCGATTGCCGAAGCGCTCGACGACCGCGGGGTGAGCCTCCGCGTATCGACCAACCGTCACCTGATGACGGTCTCGTGCACCTGTCTCGCCGAGGACTTCAGCGACGTGCTCGCGCTCGTCGCGGACATCGCGCGCAATCCGGTATTTCCCCAGGATCAGCTCGAGAAGCGCCGCGCGGAGGTGATCTCGCGGATCCGTCAGGATCAGGACAATCCTGCCGTCCGCGCGGCGGAAGCGCTCCAGTCGCTGTTGTATGGCGCGGACCATCCGTACGGCCGTCCCGCGAAAGGCACGGTCGACACGATCGAACGCGCTCGGCGCGAGGACCTCGTCGCGTATCATGCGCAGCGCTTCGCGCCCGCGTCGCTCGTCGTTGTGGTGCTCGGCGACGTGAACGCGCCGCAGGTGATCGATCGCGTCGGGCGCGCGCTCGACGGGTGGTCGGCGCCGACGCCGCGCGAGCGGGCGGTGCCGCCCGTGCCGGCCGCGACCTCCCGGCGGCAGGCGGACATCGAGATCCCGGGCAAGTCGCAGAGCGACATCGCCTATGGCTTCACCACGATCGACCGGCTCGATCCGCGGTTCTACGCCTTCTGGGTGATGAACAACATCCTCGGGCAGTTCGGGCTGGGCGGGCGGCTCGCCGAGAACATCCGCGAGCGGCAGGGCATGGCGTACTACGCCTTCAGCGCGTTCGATCCGAGCCTCGGGCCGGGCCCGCTCGTCATCCGCGCCGGGGTGGATCCGAAGAACGTCCAGCGGGCGGTGGCGGCGATCGATGCGGAGGTCGGGACGCTCGGACGAGACGGGCCGACCGAGCGTGAGCTGGCCGAGTCGCGCCAGTACCTGATTGGCTCGCTGCCGCGGATGCTCGAAACCAACGAGAGCATCACGACCTTCCTGCAGACCGCCGAGTTCTTCGGCCTCGGTCTCGACTTCGATCGCCGGCTTCCGTCGATCCTCCAGGCCGTGACCATGGAGGAGGTGCGCGCCGCGGCGGCGGACGTGCTGCATCCCGAGCGCGCCACACTGGCGGTCGCCGGCCCTGTTCCGGGCGAGGGCGCCGCAGGATCCTCCACGTAACCTCATCCTCGATGCGGTTCGATATCCGCGAACTGACGACGATGGCCGAGTGTCGCCAGGTGGCGGCGCTCGAAAAGGCGATCTGGGGCTACGCGGACGCCGAAGACGTCGTCCCGCCGCCGGTGCTGATGGTCTCGGTGAAGCGCGGCGGCATCCTGCTCGGCGCCTTCGATGAGAGCGGCGCGCTGATCGGGTTCGTCTATTCCATTCCCGGCGTGAGGGACGGGCGGCTGACGCAGTGGTCGCACATGATGGGCGTGCTGCCCGGCGCGCGCGAGCACGGGGTCGGCCTGCGGCTGAAGCTGGCGCAGCGCGACCGCGCGCTGGCGATGGGCGTCGATCTCGTCGAGTGGACGTTCGATCCGCTGCAGGCGACGAACGCGCACCTGAACTTCGCGAGGCTGGGCGTCGTGGTCGAGGAATACGAAGAGAACGTCTATGGCGAGTCGACGAGCCCGCTGCACCATGGGACGCCGACGGATCGGTTCGTCGCCGCGTGGCGATTGACGGCGCCGCACGTGGTGCGGCGCATCAGCCAGCCGGCGGTCGTGGTGCGCGACGGCGCGGTGGCGCGCGCGCCACTGGTCAACCCATCGCGCGAGGGCGGGCGCTGGCTCCGGCCGGGCGGCGCCGATCTGTCGCTCGACGCGCCGCGGCTGCTCGTCGAGATCCCGACGGCGTTCACGGAGATGCAGGCGGCGGAGGCGGCGCTTGCGCTGGAGTGGCGACTGGCGACGCGCGCGATCTTCGAGTCCTGTTTCGCGCGCGGCTACCGCGCCGTGGATTTCTTTCTGTCGCGGGCGTCCGGCCGCGGCCAGTATCTGTTAGCGGCGCGTGCGTCAGAACCGGGACACTCACAGTTTTCCCAATAGCGGACACTCCCGGAAACGGTGACACTCACAGTTTTTCCAGCAGCGGACATTCGGCGGGGCCAGAACGGTGACAGTCACAGTTAATTTAACTGTGACTGTCACCGTTCTGATGGCTCGGGGTGTCCGGATATGGGAAAACTGTGAGTGTCCCCGTTCTTAGCCCGGCGGCCAGGTGAACTTGCGGCCGGCGAGCAGGTGCAGGTGGATGTGGAACACGGTCTGGCCGGCCGCCGCGTTGGTGTTGAACACCGTGCGATACCCGTGCGCCTCGAACCCCTTGTCCTTCGCGATTATCCCCGCCCGGCGCACCACCTCGCCGACGAGCGCGTCGTCGTCCGCTGACAGCGCATTCAGCGTCGCGATGTGACGCGTCGGCACGACCAGCGCGTGCAGCGGCGCCTGCGGGTTGATGTCATTGAACGCGACGATGCGATCGTCGCGGTAGACGATCGACGCCGGGATCTCCCCCGTGACGATCTTGCAGAAGAGGCAGTCGTCAGCCATCAGTCCTCGCTAGCATGCGAGCACCATGACGCGCGGGATCCCCTGCACATCCTCGCGCACCTTCAGCACCCGCCACCGGTATCGCGCCGCCAGGTCGGCAACGCGCCCGCGCTGATCGTAGCCCAGTTCGACGATCAGCCGTCCGCCCGGCCGCAGCTGATTCCGCCCGCCCTCTTCGAAGAGCCGCCGGTAGAAGTGGAGCCCGTCTTCATCGGCGAACAGCGCGACATCCGGTTCGAAGTCGCGGACCTCAGGCGCCAGCGACGCGGCGTCGCAGCGCGGGATGTACGGCGGATTCGAGACGATCAGATCCACCGCCGGCATCGAGGGAAGCAGGTCGCAATGAACAAAGGCAATCCGGTTGTTCACGCCGTGCCGCCTGGCATTGCGCTGCGCCACTGCCAGCGCCGCCTCCGAGATATCCGTGGCGATGATCTCCGCGGACGGGAACTCTGTCGCGAGCGCGATGGCCAGACAGCCGCTGCCGGTGCCGACGTCGACGATCGACACGCCGGCAACGAGATCAGGAGGCCGGCGATCGGGAAACGCGGCGATCGCCTCTTCGACAATCAGTTCCGTCTCCGGCCGCGGCGTCAGCACGTCGCGCGTGACCTCGAACTCGAGGCCCCAGAACTCGCGGACGCCGACGATCTGCGACACCGGCTCGCGCGCCAGGCGGCGCGCAATCAGCGCATCGTAGCGGGAGGCGAATGCCGGGGGCGCCTCTTCGCGACGGGACAGCACGTATCGGGTGAGGTCCCAGCCGAGCACGTGGCGCGCGAGCACCTCGGCGTCGCCGGGCGCCTCGTCGGAAGGCACGCCGCCCGCAGCGAGCCGCTCGCCCGCGGCGGCGACCGTCGCGGCGACCGTGGCCATTTACGCGGACGCTTCGGTGGCCGTCGCGTCCTTGAGCTTCTCAGAGGTGAAGTGGGTGACCGCGGCGTCGATCAGCTCGCCCAGGTCGCCGTCGAGCGCGGCATCGAGCTGGTGCATCGTGAAGCCGATGCGATGGTCGGTGATGCGGTTCTCTTTGAAGTTGTAGGTGCGGATCTTCTCCGACCGATCCCCGCTGCCAACCTGCGACCGGCGATCCTTGGCAATCGCGTCCTGCTGCTTCTGCATCTCTATCTCGTAGAGGCGCGAGCGCAGCACCTTCATCGCTTTCGCGCGGTTCTTGATCTGCGACTTCTCGTCCTGCTGCGAGACGACGAGGCCGGTCGGGATGTGCGTGATGCGGACGGCGGAGTAGGTGGTATTCACGCTCTGGCCGCCGGGACCGCTCGAGCAGAAGGTGTCGATCCGCAGGTCCCTGGCATCGATCTGGATGTCGACTTCCTCGGCCTCGGGCAGGACGGCCACCGTGGCCGTGGACGTGTGGATGCGTCCGCTCGCTTCCGTCGTCGGGACGCGCTGCACGCGGTGCACGCCGCTCTCGTACTTCAGACGGCTGTAGACGTTCTTGCCTTCGATCATCGCGATCAGCTCTTTGACACCGCCGACGCCCGTGTCGCTCTGCGACATGACGTCGATCTTCCAGCCCTGGCGTTCGGCGTAGCGCGAGTACATGCGGAAAAGATCGGCGGCGAACAGCGCCGCTTCGTCGCCGCCGGTGCCGGCGCGGATCTCGAGGATGACGTTCTTGGCGTCGTTGGGATCCTTCGGCACGAGCAGCACCTTCATCTCGGCGTCCAGCGCGTCGCGGCGCTGTTCGAGCTGCCGCATCTCGTCCTGCGCCAGCTCGCGCATGTCCGGATCCTTCAGCAGTTCCTCGGTGGCGGTGATCTGCGCAACGACGTCCTTGTACTCGCGGAACTTGTCGACGAGCGGCTGCATGTCGGCAATCGCCTTGGAATGCGCGCGGAACCTGGCCGTGTCGGCCTGGACGGCGGGGTCCGCCATCTCGGTCGCGGTCTGGTCGTACTTGGTTTCGATGGCCGCCAGCTTGTCGAACATGATCCCTGCCCGGCGCCTCTAAAAGAGGCGCCCTATCGTGTGATGGATGTGCCGCCGATTACCCGCCCGAGACGGGCGGCAGGAACGCGACTTCGTCGCCGTCCTGCAGGCGCGTCGTGAAGCGCGAGTAGCTTTCGTTCACCGCGCAGGAGACGCTGCGCGCGTACGCCATGAGCCCTGGATAGTCCGCGGCAAGCGCGTTCCACGCATCCTGCGCGGTCGCGCCATCGGGCAGTTGCCGCGACAGTTCGGATGCGCCGGCGATCTCGCGCAGCCGGGCGAACAGATGGACCCTCACGTGCACGCGCGCTCCATCGCGGCGGTTCGTGCCTGTTCGTCGTGCGGATCCGCCGCGGCGCCCTCGATCCACACGTCGCCGCCTTCGAAGTGCTCGTGCTTCCAGATCGGCGCGAACTGCTTCAGCCGTTCGATCGCGTAGCGGCACGCCGAAAACGCCTCGGCGCGATGCGGCGACGCGGCCGCAATCACCACGCTCGCCTCGCCCACCTCGACACGGCCGATGCGATGGTGAATCGCGAGTCGCGCCTCGGGCCAGCGAGCCTCTGCCTCCACCGCGATCTGCTCGAACGCCTTCACCGCAAGCGGAGCATGGGCCTCGTAATCGAGCCAGAGGACGCGGCGGCCGGCGTTGTGATCGCGGACGAGCCCGACAAACGTGGTGACGGCGCCGTCTCCGGGCGCGCCAAGCGCGCTCGAGACGCCCGCAACGTCGAGCGGGGCCGGGGTCACCAGAAATGCCGCCATCTTATGAGTATAACCGCCAGAAGTGGTTGAGCGGGCCGTGGCCGCCGCCGATGTCCGGGGCATGCCTGAACGCCCCTTCGAGGTACTCGCGCGCGGAGCGCAGCGCCTGCTCGATCGGACGGTCGAGGGCGAGATTGGCCGCGATGGCCGCCGCCAACGTGCACCCCGTCCCGTGCGTGTGGCGCCCGGGCAGGCGAGGGCCGCGCAACTCGAATGCCCGCTCGGCCGTGACGACGATATCGATGGACTCCGGCCCGGCGAGGTGCCCGCCTTTCACCACGACGACCCGCGGACCGAGCGCCAGGATCCGGCGCGCCGCGGTACGCATATCGTCGATGGACTCGACCGACATGTCGGCGAGGACTTCGGCCTCGGGAATGTTGGGCGTCACGACCGTCGCGCGCGCGAGCAGCTCCGTGCGGATCGCGCCCACCGCCTCCAGATCGAGCAGGCGATCGCCGCCTTTCGCGACCATCACCGGATCGACGACCACGTTCGGAAGGTCGAGGCTCTCGATTGCCGCGGCGACCGCCTCGACGACCGCCGCGTTGGCCAGCATGCCGGTCTTCACGGCATGGATGCCGATGTCGCCGTCGACCGCTTCGATCTGCGCGGTGACCAGGTCGGCGCTGACCGGTTCCCATGCGGTCACACCGAACGTGTTCTGCGCCGTCACCGCGGTGATCGCGGAGGTGCCGTAGACGTGATGCGCGGCGAAGGTCTTGAGGTCCGCCTGAATGCCCGCCCCTGCGCCGGAGTCGCTCCCCGCAATTGTCAGTGCAATACGCATACAGTAAAATTCGAGCCCATGACTTCACGAGCCGACCGCCTGTCGAGCGGCACGCTGCTGCAGGTCGCGGCGGCAGACGTCTCTCCCGCGATTCGCGTGGCTGCGGTGCTGTTTGTCACCGTCCTCACCGCGGTCGCCGCCCAGGTCAGCATACCGCTGCCGTTCACGCCGGTGCCGTTCACGATGCAGCCGATGATCGTCCTGCTGGGGGGCGCCGCGCTGGGATCGCGCCTCGGTTTCACGAGTCAGCTGCTGTATCTCGCGGCCGGCATCGCGGGCCTGCCCGTGTTCGCCGCGTCGCCGGCGTTGCCACAGGGTGTCGCGCGCCTGCTCGGCCCGACGGGCGGCTACCTTATGAGCTATCCGCTTGCCGCGTTCGTGGCCGGCTCCCTCGCGGAACGCGGCTTCGACCGCCGCTATCTCACGGCGGTGCTCGCGATGGCCGCCGGGCTCGCGGTCGTCTTCGCATTCGGCGTCGCGTGGATGGCCTGGGGAGCGCCGTCGGTCGGCCTCGCGCCGTCACTGCGCGCGGGGTTGTATCCGTTTCTGCCGGCGGATCTGATCAAGGTGTTCGTCGCCGCGACGGTGCTGCCCGTCGCGTGGCGCGCGCTGCGGACGTAGCCGCCAGGCTGCGTCTAGCGCGCGTGCGCGACCGACAACGCACGCCCGGGAACGTTCACCGCACGTACCCCAGACTCCTCAGCCGATCGATCATCTCTTGATCCAACGGCTGGCCGCTGCGGGCCGGTGGCGCTGCGAACGGCCGTCCGTATCCCGTCACGTACCGCGGCGACTCCCGCAACGACGGTCCGAACAGGTCGACCAGGGGCCTGCCGGCCAGCTCTCGACTGAGGGGAACGCCGAGCGCGTGCCACGCGGTCGGCGCGAGATCCAGGATCGACGCGACCTGCTGCGGTTCCGCGGCGCTCGGTCGAATCACGACATCGCCCTGCACCGACTCCACCATCTCCGGCGCGATGACGACGACGCCCTCGGCCGGCGTGGTGACGCGGCCGGGCAGCGCAACCACCATCACGATCAGGTGCGGCTGCGGCTCGACCAGCGGCGCCATCGCGGCGTCGAGAAACGCGTAATACGACTGCAGGCCTTCGACGCGCTCCGCGACCCCTGATTGGGCAGCGCCCGCTTCCGCGGTCGCGAGCAGCGCGTGCTGCGCGATGTCGAGCCCCGGCAGGTAGATGACGTCGAGATCGCGCGCGGGGCCCGGCAGCGCCCGCGCCATTTCGATGACGGTGGCGTCGAGTTCCGCCGAGCGCCGCAGCAATCGCTGCGTCTCCGTGCCGGCGCCCGGAAACGCGGTCGCCGCGACGGCGTGCGCGCGGTCGCGAATGTTCGGCCAGCGATCGTGCAGACGCGCATAGACATCGTCCGGCGCGATCTCCCCGTCGAGCGCGCCGCCGTGCTCCAGTCGCAGGACGGCGCGATCGGTCACCACGATCCCGGACCGCGACGGCGCCGGCCACGTCGCCCACCAGTTCACGACCGCGGTCCGGAGTCCGGCATCGGCCGCGACCTCCCACAGCGTTTTCGCGCGGCGTTCCTCTCGGCTGGCGACCGACGGGCGCGTCAGGCGGATCGCGTCGGCGCCGGCCGCAATCAGGCGCGCGACCGCTCCCGTGCCCGGCGCGACGATGCCGCGGACGCCTGCCACGCGTCGCGTTTCGATCGCGTGCACGCCGTGAGCATCCGGCGGGACCCCGGTGGCGACGGTCGTCCAGGCGCGCGCGGGATCGGAGGTATCTTCGGCGGCGAGCGGCGCGCGCTCGCCGCGCATGATCCACTCCAGCCGCGGCACCCGCCCCTCGCGCGCGAGGCGCGCGTACAGCGCGACATCGAAGCCGTCGATCGCGATCAGGCGCACGCGATTGCCGGTCGACACGACGGTCAATGGCGGATGATCGAGTGCCGCCGTCGCATCGGCCGGGGCCGTCCACAGCAGCAGTGCGGCAGCGCCCGCAAAGGCGACGACACCGCCGGCAATCAGCAGTCGCCACGACTGGCCGCGCGCGGGCGGCAGGACGCGGCCTTCGGCAGCCGCTGCCATCACCGCGAGCGTGGTGACGCGCACCGCACGACCGAGCAGCAGGCTGATGAGGACGGCCAGCACGAGCGCGGCGATCGTCCAGACCGGCGCGCTCCACCCACTGCCGGCGTTCGCGGTGCGCCACCACAGCGTCAGGTACGCCAGGCACGCGACGGTGACGATGGATCCGGCGGCGCGCGGGACGCGTTGGGCGCGCCTCGTGAATCGATCGGCGGCGCCGCGTACGGACCAGGACGCGGCGAGCGACGTGACCGACGCGAGGAGACCTGCGCCTGCGGCAAACAGGATCGCGAAGTAGATTGCGAGCACGACCGCGTCACGTGCGCCGGTGACCAGTCCGGGGAC
>JABFWM010000636.1 GCA_013362195.1 Acidobacteriota bacterium | reverse complement strand
GAGTGCTGGTCAGGCCGCTGCAGTGGCCGAACGGCGATCGCATCGTCGTGCTCCAGGAGTCGCGCGGCGGCAACGCGCCACGCTTCGGCCAGTTCACCAACGCGGCGTATCTGGCGTGGCGGGACGCGCCGGTGGCCATCGCACAACTCGCGGCGTGGTCGCAGCGCGTCGTGACGCTCACCGGAACCGGCGATCCCGAGCGCATCCGCGTGACCGCGGCGACGCCGAGCCTGTTCGGCGTACTCGGCGCGGGTCCGTTGATCGGATCGGTGTTCCACGCGAGCGACGAGAGGTCGCCGGTGATCGTGCTGTCCGAACGGCTCTGGCGGCAGCGATTCGGCGCCGACGCCGGTGTGCTCGGCACGCTGGTGCATCTCGACGGCGACGCCTACACCGTCGTCGGGGTGCTGCCGGATGCGCTCGCCTTCCCCGATCGCCAGTCGAGCGCGATCGTTCCATTCGCGATCCAGCCCACGACCGGCAATGCCCTCGCCGTGTTCAATGCGATCGGACTGCTCGCGCCCGGCACGTCGCCGGCGCAGGCCGCGGCGGAGGGCACCGCGCGCGGACGTCACGTCGCCGACACCGGCATGACGACCAGCGCGATTTTCGGCAGCAACGGCCGGATGGACGTCACAGCGCGGCCGATGCGCGAGGCGCTGACCGCCGAGGTGCGCCATCCGCTGATCGTGCTGATGATCGCGGTGGCGCTGCTGCTCGTCGCGGCGACGGCGAACGTCGCCAACCTGCAGCTCGCGCGCATGACGACGAGAACGCGAGAGCTCGCCATCCGCGCGGCGATTGGCGCCGGCACGGCGCGCATCACGCGTCAGGTGCTGGTCGAGAACCTGCTGCTCGGCCTCACGGGCGGCGCGGCAGGTCTGGCCATGACCGCGTGGCTGCACCGGCTGCTGCCGTCGCTGCTGCCCGCGGACTTTCCGCGCGCCGACGCGCTCGGCGTCGATGCGGCGGTGTTCGCCTTCGCGCTCGTGATGTCGATTCTCGCGAGCCTCGCGTCCGGGCTCCTGCCGGCGCTCCGCGCACGCCGCCTGAACCTGGTCGAGACGCTGGCCGGGGATGGCGCCGGAGCGGTCGGCGTCAGCCGGCGATCGCGTATTGCACGCGTGCGCACCGCGATCATGGCCGCGCAGGTGGCGATCGCGTGCGTGCTGCTCGTTGGCGCGTCGCTGCTCGGACGCAGCTTCTTTGCCCTGCTCAACGCGGACCGCGGCTACGACGTGACGAACGTCCTCTCGGCGCGGCTGTCGATGCCGGCAGCGATGTTTCCGTCCGCCGAACGCCGCTTCGCGCTCGCCGATCAGGTGCTCGCGCGGCTCGCGGCCACCGCCGGCATCACCGATGCCGCGTTCACGTCCGAGCTGCCGATCGGACCGGGTGGATCGACGGCCGCGTTCTCGCTGAAGTCGGCCGCGGCAGAGAGCGGCGTCGCTGCCGTGCAGGCGTCGCCGCGCATCGTGAGTCCCCGCTATTTTTCGACGCTCGGCATCCGCGTGGTTGCGGGACGCGGCTTCACCGATCGCGACACCGACGCCGCGGAGCGCGTGGTCGTCGTGAACGAATCCTTCGCCCGGCGGTATCTCGGCAACCGCCCGCTCGGGGCGAAGCTGCCGCTCGTGGCCTACGCCTCGAACGATGCGGCCCCAGACTTCACCGTGGTCGGCGTCGTCGACGACGTTCGTTATGTCGGGGCCGCGACCCGTACGCAGCCGGAAATGTACTACTCGTACCGGCAGCTCGAGCGGCGTCTGCCGGTGCAGATCGTGACGCTGCTCGCTCGCACCACGGGCGATGCGCGGGCGGCGGCCGCGGCGCTGCGATCGGCGGTGCGGAGCACGGACCCGCAGCTCGCGGCTGACGCGATCGTTCCGCTCGACGAGCGGCTGCGGACAACGCTCGCGCGGCCGCGGCTCTACGCCGTGCTCCTTGGCGGGTTCTCGGGATTCGCGCTGCTCATCGCGGGCGTCGGCCTGTTCGGACTGCTGTCCTGCTCGGTCGCGCAGCGTTCGCGCGAACTGGCGATCCGCTCCGCCATCGGCGCCCGCCACGGAGACATCATGCGCCTCGTCCTGCGGCAGGGCGTCGCAATCACCGCGGCGGGCGCCGTGCCGGGACTGATCGCGTCGGTGTGGCTGGCGGCGCTGCTCGACTCGCAGCTGTACGGCGTGACCGCGCACGACACGGTGACGTTCCTGGCGGTGCCCGTGGTGCTCGTCGTCGTCGGCGCGCTCGCCTCGGCGATGCCGGCGCGCCGCGCGGCGGCCGCCGATCCGCTGCGGGTGCTTCGCGGCGGATAGCCCTCTCGATCCCGCGTTGACTTCGGCGCATGACGCAACGACAATGCCGCGCCGCAACAAGCCTGGCCCAATGCCGTGAGGGCCGCTCGCTGTTGCAGGAGGAGACGCGATGATGAAGAGAACGCTGGCGGTGGCGTGCGTGTTGTGCGCCGCCTTCGCCGCGTCGATCACGGCGGACGAACTCACGCTCGTGCAGTTCGACGGCGGCATCGGCGTGATTCCGGTGTCGAACGTGACCGCGAACGCCGACGGCACGGTCACGGTGAACCGCAATATCGTGCGCGGCGTCAACCCGCCGGGACAGATTTGGGTGATCCGATCGCTGCAGGCCGACGT
>JABFWM010000472.1 GCA_013362195.1 Acidobacteriota bacterium | reverse complement strand
AGGTCGAGCTGATCGCGCGTCGCGGTCAGCACGGTGACTGCATGGTTGCGCTGGAGGCGCCGCGTGAGCGCGGAGCCCACGAGGCCTCGGTGGCCGGCGACGAAGACGCGAGGAGATGTGGTCATGGTGCTTGCCCTGTCTATTGTAGTTACGGAGGTGTAGGGCGGGTCTTCAGACCCGCCGGACCGTCGGCTCACTCCCGCCGCGTGCCGGTTCGTGAATCGCGATCGCGACGACGACGGCGAAGAGCAGCGTGACGCCGGGGATCTGCAGGCTGAAATCGGTGATCTCCTGCACGGCGATGCCGCACAGGCCGGCGGCGGCGCCGACGCGGATCCACCACGTCCGCTCGTCCTGCGGCGCGCGCAGGCGGCGGGCGATCGTGCGGACGAGCGCGATGACGGCGATCACCACCGGTATGCCGACGAGCAGTCCGCCTTCGACGGCGAGCTGCAGGTAGTCGTTGTGCGCCTGCGCCACGTGGACGCTCGGGTCGTGCTGCGGGTAGAACAAGGTCAGCACGCCGTAGGTGTTGATGCCGGACCCGGCGATCCAGAAGTCGCGCAGCGGCGCCATCGCGTCGTGCCAGTGCGCGAAGCGCCACTGCAGCGTGTCGGTCGTCGCATACCAGGACGCGAGCGTGTCGGCGCCCTTGGTCGCGATCGCCGCGGCGAGCAGCAGCACGACCACGGACGGCATCAGCACCCGCCGCGCCGTCCCCTTCATCCTCGATCCCGCCACCGCCGCCATCGTCAGCATCGCCATCGCGCCGCCGGCGATTCCCGATCGCGACATCGACCAGATCAGTGCGACCGCCATCACCAGGAGCGCGGTGATGGAGAGCATCAGCGTGGTCGCTTCCGGCGACGAGAGCCAGACGGCGCGCCGCCGCCAGCCGGGTTTCAGCGAGGCGGCCGCGGTGCTCGCTTCCGCCATCACCCATCCCG
The DNA here is from genome assembly GCA_013362195.1 of Acidobacteriota bacterium. GTDB lineage: Bacteria > Acidobacteriota > Vicinamibacteria > Vicinamibacterales > 2-12-FULL-66-21 > QHWT01. Next base: position 1,706 of record JABFWM010000472.1, on the reverse strand, counting down.
CGGCCAGCGAGGCCGCGAGGATCATCCAGCCCGCGAAGTGATTGCGGTTGACGAACGGGCCGAAGTAGTTCGAGGTGCCGTGGGCGCTCGATTCCCAGAACCAGTAGATCCTGCCGTTGAACGCGCCCTTCTGGACGATCGCCTCGATGCCGATCGCGGCGGCGACCATCAGCACGTTGCGCGCGAGCAGCGGCACCGCGCGGGGGGCGCGCCGCAGCGCCGCGGCGAGCGTGATGCAGAACGCGGCAAAGATGCCGACACGAAGCGCCACGGACAGCGTCGCCGCCGGCGCGACGGAGATCGGCGCCCAGGCGTGCGGGGCCGCCACTTCGTACGCGCCGGTGACGCTATCGGCCGACGTGAGCGCGGACCGCAGCGCGCCGGGCATGGGCAGCGCCTGCGCGCACACCGGCAGCAGGATCAACGCGGCCACGGCGATCGCGGCCATGTCGCGCCGGCGCACGTACCGCATCGTCACCACGGCGAATGCCGCCGCGAGGACGAGCAGCGGCGTACGAGCCCAGTCGTAGACCGCGCCGAAGCTGACGACGCCCCACAGGACGAGCGTGGTCGCGGCTGGGACGACGACAAGCCCCGTGCGTTGACTCGCCAGGTATGGTTGTCGCTGCGGGCGCAGAACTCGCAGTTGCGGACTTATGGCCGACGCGGGAGCGCCGAATTCCAGCATAGCCAAATGAACTTAGGGTTAGTCACGGCGTATCGTTTCCATAACCGCCGTGGCTCTGACACTAGCCTATGAAGCCACTCAAGACCCGTCCGACGCACCCATGTCGGGGCTTCTTCTTTGGTTCCAGCGAGAAAGTCGAACGCAGCTCCCACACATACGACAGGCATGCCCAGTGCATCTACCTGCTGACCAGCCCACAGTTCCTGCTTAGGACACCCTAGGCCCACGAACAATAGTTTGGCTCCTGATGACCTCGTAGCCCTTACTACGTCGTCGTTGTACGCCTCGGTCGTATCAGCAAAGGGTGGTGATACGGCGTATCCAATCTGAAGCGTCGGCCACCGTTTCTGGATAGCTTCGCACAATACGGACAGGGTGTCTGGTGTACCACCGATAAGTGCGATCGGAATTCTTTTCGCCGCGCTTCGCTCGCACAACGCCCGCATAAGATCTGTTCCGCGAATGTGGTGGACCTTCTCTCCGAGCCACCTAGCCGCCAACACAAGCGACATCCCATCTGCGAGGACAAACAATGACTTTTCCAGCAGCGCTCGGAGGACGACGTTCTCCTGTGCAGTCACCATCATGTGAGCATTTGCCAGGAACACAGTCGCGCCGCGGCCCGCTTGAGCATGGGCGATGATGTCTTCCGCGATGGTCTCCTGCGATTCCGTGCGTATGCGAATTGCGCCGAACCTCGCGTCTCTCTTCATGGCTTATCTTTCCGGTGACGCCACTCGATGGCTTCCGCATAGATATCACTCAACCGGCTGTACTGAGCCTCGCTCGAGAACTCACCCTCATAACGCATCCTCGCATTTCGGCCCATAGTACGCATCTCTTCCGGATGGTCCACAGCCCATCGAAGGACGTCAAGAAGCGCCGCGTCGCTGCTTGAGTCAAACCGGAGGCCTGTCTTCCCGAGTTCAACGAGTTCCTTCATAGCACCGATGTCCGAAGCAATCACCGGAGTTCCGCAGCGGAACGCTTCGGGAATCACGACGGGGCCCGAATCGAA
>JABFWM010000646.1 GCA_013362195.1 Acidobacteriota bacterium | reverse complement strand
GCCTACATGTCTCTCCGAGGGGCGTTGCCCCTCGGACACCCCAGCACGCTCACTCGTCGTACTCGCTCGCCGTCGCGCGGCGGGTCTGAAGACCCGGCCTACATCAGTCCCCTGAGCCTTCCTTATCGCGTATGCACGGTCGGGACGACGGACATGCCGGGCCGCAGCCGATGGTCGGGATCCTGGCCCGGGTCGATCACGATCTTGACGGGGATGCGCTGCACGACCTTGACGTAGTTGCCGGTCGCGTTCTCGGGCGGCAGCAGGCTGAACTTCGCGCCGGTGGCCGCCGCGATGCTGTCGACGTGGCCGTTGAACTCGTGCCCGCCCAGCGCATCGACCTCCACGGTCGCGTGCTGACCCGGCTGCATCGACGTCAACTGCGTCTCCTTGAAGTTCGCCGTGACCCAGACATCGATCAGATCCACGAGCGCCATCAGCGGCTGTCCGGGCTGCACGACCTGTCCGACTTCGACCGTCTTGCGGCTGACGACGCCGTCGGTCGGCGCGGTGACGCCGGTGTGCTGCAGGTTCAGCTCCGCCTGGGCGAGCGCGGCCTGCGCCTGCTGCACCCGCGCTTCGGCGGCGGAGGCACGCGCCTGCGTGACCTGCAGCTGCTGCGGCGCCGTCTGCGCGGTCGCGAAGTGTGCGCGGGCCTGGGCCGCGGAACCGCGCAGCTGTCGCGCGCGCTGCTCCGCCACCGCGATCGCGTTCTGCGCGGCGGCGACGTCGGACTTCGCCGCATCGGCCGACGCACGCGCCGCGGCGGCCGTCGCCTCCGCGGCATCGAACTGCTGCTGCGAGATCTCGTCCTTCTGCACCAGGCCGCGGAACCGCTCGACATCGCGCGCGGCCTTCGACGCCGTCGCCTCGCGTTCGCGGAGCCGCGCCTGCGCCGCGACGAGGTTCGCGCGCGCCGCTTCGATCTGCTGCTCCGCCCCGGCGACCGCCGCCTCGGCCTCTTGAACGCCGCCCGACGCGGTGGTCACGCTGGAGCGGGTCTCGACCTGCGCGATCGGCACGCCGGTGCGCGCCGCGGCGGCATTGGCCTGCGCGTCGGCCAGCTCCGCCCGCGCCCGCTGCACCGCGATCTCGTAGTCGCGCGGGTCGATGTGGACGAGCACGTCGCCGGCCTTGACCGCCTGATTGTTCGTGACGTTCACCTTGGTGACCGTGCCGCCGACGCGGGCGGCAATCTGTGTGATGTGTCCATCGATCTGCGCATCGTCGGTCGATTCGTGTCCGCGCGACCGCCACCAGAAGATGGCGGCGACCACGACGAGAACGATGACGACGATGACGACGATGCGCAGACGGCCCCGACGTGGGGACTCGACGACCTTCTCCTCCGCCATTACTGAATGCCTCCGAGATAACTCATCACCGCCGATTCGGCAGTGCCCACCGCCCGTGCGAGGGACGCCTTGGCCAGGTTGTGCGCGTAGAGCGCCGCGATGTAGCTGTCGGAGGCGGCCGCGACCGCTTCCTGCGCCTGCGTGACCTCGAGGTTGCTGGCCACGCCGGCGGCAAACCGATCGCGCGCCTGATTCAGCTCGTCGGACGCCAGCTGCACGTTGGTCTGCGCGGCCTGCAGCTGCTGTTCCGCGGCGCGCACGTCGAGAAACGCCGTGCGCACGTCGTATTCGACCCGGCTGCGGAAGTCTGCGAGCTCCGCCTCGCGCTGCCGCATCGCCGTCAGCGTCTCGATGCGGCGCGCCTTCGTCCGTCCCGCATCGAAGACCTTGACCCGCACGCTCGCGCCGATGGTGTAGGTCGAATGCGCGGCGTCGAACGTCTGCCCGATGGCGCCGTAGTCGGCGTCGAGGTGCAGCGTCGGCAGCCACGCCGCGTTGGCGGCGCGGACCGACGCCTGCGCGGCTTCGAAGCGGGTGCGCGCGGCGAGATAGTCGGGGCGCGTCTCGAGCGCGCGGGCGATGGTGTCGTCGAGCGTGAGCGCCGGCATCGGCGCGTACGGGATCTTGTCGGTGAGCGTGAACGACTGGCCGATGGGCAGTCCGATCGCCCGCGCCAGCTGCAGCTTGAACTTTTCGTACTCGTTCTCGGCGGCAATGAGGCGCTGCCGCTGCGTCTGCCCCTGCACTTGCGCGCGCAGCACGTCGATGCCGGCGACGACGCCGGACGCCTTGAGGTGCTGCGCCTGCGTGAACAGCGCGTCGGCGGTCTCGAGCTGCGCCCGCGTCATGTCGACGCGGCTGGCGCCGGCCACGGTCTCGAGATAGAGATTCACCGCGACCAGCACGACGAGGTCGCGGGCGCTGCGAATCCCGTAGCGTTCCGCCCGCTCGTTGAGCGCCGCCGCGCGCGCGTCGTTGAGCGCGGTGATGTCGACGAGCGGCGCCGACACGGCGAGCCGCGCGTCGAACACGTTGAAGGGACCGACGATCGGATCGGGAGCGGGGAAGCCGAACGCTTCGAGATTGATCACCTGCCGCCGTTCGGTGACGAGGCCGGAGAGATTCGGGAGCAGTTCGGAGAGCGCCCGCCACCGCGCGCCGTGGGCGGCGTTGACGGCTTCTTCCTGCAGCAGCAGCCCGAGATTGTGCTCGAGCGCCCGCTGCACGGCGTCCTTGACGGAGAGCGCGAGCGGCTGCGGCGAGACCGGGTGCGTCGGCACGCTGCCGAAGAACGGACTCGC
>JABFWM010000212.1 GCA_013362195.1 Acidobacteriota bacterium | reverse complement strand
CGATCGCACGCAGGCGGAAGTCATCGAGTGTCGATGACGGTATGCCGACGGCACCGCTGCGTCCGTGTGGCGGCTCACCGAGCTGCCGAGCGCTCGTCGCCAACGGGCGCTGCCCCGCCTGTGCGCGAAAACGCGAGCAGCTGCGCGGCAGTCGACACGCGCGTGGGTACGACGCGGCCTGGGTCCGGCTGCGGGCAGCGTTCCTCGCCAATCCCGACAACCGCCATTGCGTGTGGTGCGCCGCCGAAGGCCGCACGACCCCAACGACGGAAGTCGATCACGTCGATCCCTTCACGTCCTACGACGATCCGCGTCGCCTCGATCGCAACAACCTGCAGGCGCTCTGCGGACTGTGTCATCGACGAAAGACCGCCAGCCAACGAACGGGACGGAGATAGATGACCACGATCGACACGCAGCTGATCGCCGACCTGACGACACGCACGCGCGATCTCGTGGCGCAGCTCTGTCGCCTGATTCAGTTCGACCAGGCCGCGACGTCGACGTCGACCTACCTGAGAGATCTCGACCTGCTGTGGAACGACATCGCGAACCTCACGAGCATGGTGCAGGACCGGGAGGCGCGCGCGTGGCGCTCGCTGCAGGCGGCGCGGCCTCACGCGCCACGGCGCATGCCCTTGTCCACGGAAGTGGGCGGCGCCGGCGTGACGAAGTGCGCACCTGGAATCGCTCGAGGGCTCGTGGGATGAAGAGGTTCCGATCGACGTTACTCGCGGGCTCGTTCGACCTCGTCGAGCAGCGTCCAGAGCGCCCGCGGGTTCAGAATCCGGACCGGCGCAGTATTGGCGACGTCGAGCAGATCGGTGTCGCCGGTGACCAGAGCGTCGCAGTTCACCGCGGCGGCCAGGATCCAGCGATCGGCCTCATCGCGCACCATGTGAGAGGTCGGCGCCGTCGGCTGCGGAACGACCACGGCGCGCGCCCGCACGAAGGCGACCACCGCTTTGGTGGTGGCCACGTCGACGCCGAGGCGCGGGAGCGCGCGCGCCAGTTCGTCGAGGACCTGCGGCGATACCACGAGCGTGTGTTGTGCGAGCAGCCGCTCGACGAGATCACCGCAGAGGCCGCGCCCTCCGAACGCGGACGCCAACACGTTCGTGTCGCAGAACACTCTCACGAGATCGCGCGGAACACGTCGTCATCGGTCACGACGCCCGCGGCGGACGCTTGCGGCACCGTGCGTGCGCGCAGCGCGCGGAACTCTTCGACCGTAAGCGCTCGCTCCAGCAAGTCACGCGCGACGTCGCTCACCGTCAGCCCGCGTGTCTTCGCCAACCTCGCGATTCGGCGTTTCGTGCTCGGAGTGAGGCGAAGATTCAGCGTCTCCATGATGATCCGAATTGTAACACGGTGTGTTACGGGAGCGAGTGACGGGTAGCGGCATCGAGCCGACGTGAGCGGCCCGAGCCCGGCTCCCCAGGATACCGGGCGATCGCGGCAACGCGGATGCCAGATTTTGCACATTCGGCCGGCCGGGGGGTGATCAATCGCTGGCGCGGACGAGCGCCAGGGACCGCGCAGCTGCTTCCGGATCGCGCGGTCGATTTCAAAACTTTCGGTGGGCTATCAAATCCGAGGGGTAATCAAAAGTGGGCGGTCAGGGCAGCGGGGGATCACGGGTCGGCGCTGGGCGGAAGCCGAAATCCGCGCACGAGAAGGTGCTCGACGGCACCGCGAGCGGCGCCGAGCGCGAGCTCGTCATCCACCCGCCGGCGATCGTCCCGGTCGCTCGCCCGCTCGACCTGGCCAGCGCCGAACAGGCGACCTGGGACGAGCTCGCGCCGCTCGCCCTGGCCGAACGCACGCTCACCCCATCGACGTCGACGGCCTTCCGTCACCTCTGCGAAGCGATCGTCATGCGTCGCGAGATCGCGCGGACGATTGCCACCGACGGTCTGTCGATCGACACGCCGCTCGGCCTCAAGGCGCATCCCCTGCTCACGCAATATCGCGGGCTGACGCAGCGCGTCGAAGCCGGCATGCTGCGCTTCCGGCTCTCGCCGATCGGGAAACCGCTGATCGAAGACCCGAAGAAGACCGAGGGCGACGGGTTCGACGACCTCGACGACCCGACCGACGACGATGACGACGACGCCGTCAACTGACCGCGGCGCGCCGCGGCCGCGCCGGCGCCGCAGCGTCGACAAGGTGGCGTGTCCCGTCTGCAGCTATCCGGTGAGCGCCGTCGTCGACTCGCGCGGGACCGTGCGTCTGCGTGTCTGCGACGAGTGCGGCAGCAGCTACACGAGCCACGAGAGTCCCGGCCGAGTACTTCCGAAAGGCACGCGGCGCCTCGCTCCGTCAGAAAGCAATATCTAGCATCCTCGTAGCCGCACCGATGTCGCATCCTGAAGGCCCGGTGCCCATCACAGTTTCAACCGAACCGCAGACGCGACGGGCGACTCCACAGGAGTTGCTGGAGCTGCAGCGCGACATCGACACCTACGCGACTGACGTCGTTGAAGGTCGCATTCCCGCCGGGAAGTATCACCGCCTGTCGTGTGCGCGGCATCTGCACGATCGTGCGCGCGAGAACACCCCAGAGTTCCCCTACCGATTCGACCCCAAAGCCTCCTGGCGGTTCTTTTGGTTCGCCAGCAAGCTAAAGCACTACAAGGGCCGGCAGTTCGCCGGCAA
>JABFWM010000237.1 GCA_013362195.1 Acidobacteriota bacterium | reverse complement strand
TTGAGGCCGTTGCCTTAGCGATCGCATCGGCGAGCGCGCGATCGCGGCACGCCATGTTGTAGAGCGCGCCGTGCGCCTTCACGTGCCGGAGCGGGACGCCTTCGCTGCGCGCGATGGCCGCCAGCGCTCCGATCTGCGCCAGTACCGAGTCCTCGATCTCGGACGCGGCGGCGTGCAGCTCACGACGGCCGAACCCCTGCAGATCCGCGAACCCGGGGTGCGCCCCGACCGCGACCCCCGCGCCGCGGGCGAGACGGATCGTCCGCCGCATCACCGTCGGATCGCCGGCGTGCGCGCCGCACGCGACGTTGGCCGACGTGATGTTCGGCATCACCCGTTCGTCCGCCCCCATCACCCACGGGCCGAACGACTCCCCCATGTCGCAGTTGATATCGATGTGCATCACGGGTCGAAGCGAAAGCGGCGTGGGGCCAGGAGCGAGGGGCGAGCGGCGAGGCGCGAAAGGCGGCCGGCAAGGCGCGAGGGGCGCTCGCCGGGGACGAGGGCGTGGCAGGGAGTGCGCGCGAACGCGTACGAGGCCCCTCCGGAGCGAACGGGCGCGCCCTCCGCACGGTGCCCGCGGGCGGACATCGCCGGCGGCGCGACAATTTGCGTCACGGCGCAAACCGTCAGCGCCAGACAGAATTGTGATCGCACTGACGATTTCGGCGGGTGGATCAGCGCCGCTTGCACAGAAATGCCCGTAAAAACAGCGGTACACCCCTTGCTCTATAGAAAGACGCGAGCGGCCTGAATATTTACGGCAGGGAGCCGTGAGTTGCTGGGGAGCCGGGTCGCTTGCACAACGACGGGGCATCACGAGAGTGATGCCCCTTTTTTGTTGCTCGCCGACGGCGGCGACGCAGCCGTCCTGCGGCCGTCCGACCGAACGGGGCGCCCCGTTCGGCATGGACAGGCCACTCTAGACCTGCGCGCCCTCCGGGTCCTGCAGCGCCAACCGCACTTCCTTCGTCAGCGAATCGACCGTCGTCCCTCCGCGCTTCCAGGCCCCTTCCGTCTCGAACCGCAGATCGCCAATCCGCCGGCCCCACGGCGAAATGACGCGGCCGATCGCGCGGAAGTCGCTGCGATCCGCGTGCTCCTGGTCCAGGCGCCGCACGACATCGGGCGCGACGCGGACGAACGCGCGCAGCGCGCTCGCGCTCTTGATGCTGTACTTCCGCCCGTTCCACGCGGCGTTGAAGACCTGCGCGACCTGCTTCAGGTAATTGACGAAAAACCTCTTCGCCTCTTCGCGGAACGCGTCGGCCTTCCGGCCCGACCCGAACGCGTCGCTGGCGAACAGCTTCTTGAGCTCCTGCGCGAGCGGCGCCTGCGCGACGCGGCCGCCGCCGACGCCCAGCAGCTTGATCTCGCCGTGCAGCGGCGAGTCCTCGCGATCGTTCAACGCCCGCACGACGTCATGCGCGGCCGCCAGGTTTTCATCCCGATACAACTGGCGGCCGGACAGCGAGACGAGGTGGGAGGCGTTCAGGCGCGTGTGCTTCGCGTTGATCGTCACGAACATCTGGACGACGTGATCTTCCGGAAGGCGGTCGAAGATGACGGCGGGGACCGTGAACGGCTCCTCGCCGAATCGATCGATGTCGGCGTGCAGCGCGAGCAGGCGGTGCTGCCCGTCAATCGCGCGCAGGATGCCTTCGCGCTCCGGGACCTTCAGCATGCCGAGCGACGAGCCCTCCTCGAGCGGCTCGAACTTGAGCGCCTCGTCGCACGAGATGATCACCGCGCCGGCGATCGAGGGCAGGTCGCGGGCCTGACGGCACTGCTCGTAGTACTGCACCAGCTCGTCGATCTTGCGCCGGATGATCTGCCGCTGATACGCCTTCTCGCTCGCGGCGATGCGGCGCTCCAGCAGGTCCCAGTTCACCTTCGACGGCGCCGCCGACTTCTTGCGGCCGCCGCGGACCGGCTGCCCTTGCTCGCCGTAGCTGAGCACTTCGAACCTGACGAGCTTGTCGATGTCGTTTGCGGAGAGGGACGCCTGATAGAACTGCACGCCGAACTGCTGCATCCGGATGGCGGCGACACTGATCATAAGTGTCGGAATCTTATATTGTCTCGCGCTGCGTTCCCACCCGTTGCGGGACTCAGCCGGCCGCGAAACGCAAATCTTCCCGACGCCCGGATTTTCGGTCGGCCGACAGAGCGGTGCCGGTACGGTCGCGGTGGAGATCGCCAGGAGGCACGGCCGAACCGTGCCGGACGCTAAAGAGCCGCGTCGATGAGGACGCCGATGACGGAAAGAACGGATATCGCGACGAGGGTCCAGGACGCGATCAAGCTGATCCCGTCGATGACGTCCTCCGGATAGGCATGGCCGTCGTGCGCGGACATCAAGTACGTCAGTAAAGCCCGTTCGTCTTCCAGCCACGCTGGAAGCGCATGGGCTCGGGTTTTCATGGGCGGGCCTCCCGGTAGACGGAACAGCAAGGGCCGGTCCAGCGAGGATCGGCCGATCCTACACCTGTTTCTGCATATTTGACGACGAATGTCGCCACGGCAAGGCGGCCCATCCGCCACGTCGCAACCAATCGGCCACGCGTGTTTTCAGGACGGCGCAGCCCAGCATGAAGACGCAGAAGAGGGCGAGCGCCGCCCACGCCCCCGGGAGCGGCAACGCGCCGTGAAGCGGTGCCGAAACCAACCCGTAGACCATCTCCACGTGAATCCAGTAAATGAAGAGCGATGACTGGCCGAGCAGGCGCAGCGCGCGCGACACCCGCGTGTCGGGTAGCCGCTTCTCCCACGCGTACACGAGCCCGACGGCGGCGGTCATGAGGCCGGCGCGGAGGAAGAAAAAGGACGGAGAACTGGTCCAGAAGTCGGAGCGCGCGTACGGCGTCGGCAGGAACGACGCGGCGTACGCGGCGAGTGCGACGACGGCGCCGAGCAGGGCGAAGCCGGCGTTCAACCGGCGTTCCGCGGACGCGACGCGCGCGGTGTCGATCAGCGTGCCCGCGACCGCGCCCGCCGGCACGAACGCCGCCCACGGAAACATCGAGAAGTTCGTGAGACCGGGGACCGGGCGGATGTAGCCCTCGATCGGATCGGGCCACGCGGAGAGCCAACCCAGGCCCCTGACGATGGGCGTCGCACACGCGATCGCGACGGTGGCGGCCGCAAAGACGATGACGCGCGTGCGCGGCGATTGCACGAGGCTCCACAGCCAGGCAGTCACGGCAATCGCCGGCCCCATGATGTTGAGGATGTCGACCTTCAGCAGCGTGGCCGGTGCACCGCCGCTGACGACGAGCGCCTGCACGCGGAACAGCAGCGCAAGCACGAAGATCTCGAGGCCGCGCTTCTGGACGATGCGTGCCGCGGCGCGATCGTCCCCGAGGCGGCGCGCCTTCGACGCGGCGGAGAGCGGCACGGCGACGCCGGCGAGGAACAGGAACAGCGGCGCGCCGAAGCCGCCGAGAATCATCGACCATCCGAACGCCATGCCTCGATCCGCCGCACGCGTCCAGCTGTCGATCACGTGCGCTTCGATCATGACCAGCACCGCGAGACCGCGCAGGACGTCGAGATAAGTACGCCGCGGGGCCGGACCGATCATGCGGCGGGCGCGGCAACCGTGAACGAGGTCTCGAGCGGGATGTCCTGGCGGAAGGTGTGCCAGACCGAGCAGTACTTCTCGCGGGACAGATCGATCGCGCGCTGCACCTGCGCGTCCGCGATGCTGCCGGTGAGGATGAAGCGCATCTCGACCGAGGTGATGCGGTGCGGAGTATCCGGCGCGCGTTCCGCGCGCATCTCGATCGCCAGTCCGCGCAGATCCTGCCGGCCCTTCTGCAGGATGTAGACGAGGTCCATCGCCATGCAGCCGGCCAGCGCGAACGCCATCGCCTGCACCGGCGATGGCCCGGCCTCTCCGGCGCTATCCAGCGTGATCGCGGCGTGGTTGGATCCGCCGCGGAAGATGAGGTCTTTTTCCCATACCAGCTGGAGCGTGACGGGCGGCTTCATGGTCGACCAGTTTACCCAACGCCCGTCAGCGTTCGTTCACCGACGGGATCTACGCTGCCGAGCGCTGCGGGGCGCGGTGAAACATGCTCGACAGCGCCAGCCAGCCAATCGGCAGCACGACCAGCAGGTAGGTCAGATATTGCCCGTAGATACCGTCGGGTCCGTAGGGCTCGGTGGCCCAATGCAGCCGCTCGCTGCCGGGGAACAGGTTCGCTTCCGTCAGCTCGTGGAAGCCGTAGATCAGCAGCTGCACGACGAAGACGAGGAGGAAGATGGCCGTGACCTGGAAGAAACGCGCGAGGTTCACGCGGTGGCCGTAGCGCGACCAGAGGTAGGCGATGAATGCGGCGAGAGCCGTTCCGGCGATCGCTCCCGAGGAGATGTTCCACGCGCCCGACTGGAAGAGCAGCGCGTTCATCAGCATCGCGGTTTCCATCCCCTCGCGCGTAATCATCAACAGCGTGAAGACGAAAACGCCCAGCCACGCCGACGCGCCGGTCCTCGCCGACGACTGCTCGAGGCGGCCTTCTATGTCCTTTTTCCTGTGCCGCCCGGCGCGCCACATGTGCACCGTCAGTGACGCGACCAGGAACGCGGCCGTGATGGCCAGCACGCCTTCCCAGAGCGCCTGATTGCGTGCCTGGGCGAGCAGCACCCCGGCGAGGACGCTGAGCACAATCGAGGCGCCGATGCCCCAGTGCACCGCCCCCAGCAGGGCCCCACGGCCGGTTTTCTTGAGATACGCAAGGCTGATCGCGACGATGAGGAACGCCTCCAGCCCTTCCCGCAGCGTGATGACGAATGCCTGAAGCATGATTTCGCAGCCCGGACCTTTCGGGTCGGATTTTGTCCCTTGAGCATATAAACGGGAAGTCGGACCAGTCAAGTCGGACATGAATCGCGCCGTCTTCCTCGTCCGCCGCCCGCCCGGGCCGCCGCCGCGGTCGCGCTACTATGCGGCGATGCGCCTCGTGCTCGCCGCCTCTCTCGCCGCTGTGTGCCTGATGACGTTCGCATCCGCCGAGCAGGCCGCTCGCTCCATCGATCTCGTTGCCCGGGCGCGCGCGATTCACAGGCAGGCGCCGCTCATCGACGGGCACAACGATTATCCGTGGGCGCTCCGCGAGCACGATCCGGCGCGCGACCTGTCGACGCTCGATATGCGGCAGCCGCAGCCCGCGATCATGACGGACATCGCGCGGCTGAAGGCCGGCGGCGTCGGCGGGCAGTTCTGGAGCGTGTACGTCCCCGTCGACTTGCAGGGCCAGGCGGCCGTCACCGCCACGCTCGAGCAGATCGACATCGTCCACCGGATGATGCGCAAGTATCCCGACACCTTCGAGCTCGCGTTGACGGCGGACGACGTCGAACGGATTTTCAGGCAGGGCCGGATCGCGTCGCTGATCGGGATGGAGGGCGGCCACTGCATCGACAACTCGCTCGCCGACCTGCGCATGTTCCATCGGCTCGGCGCGCGCTACATGACGCTCACGCACGCCAGCAACACGCCGTGGGCCGACTCGGCGACCGACACGCCGAAGTCCGGCGGTCTCGCGCCGTTCGGGGAAGAGGTCGTGCGCGAGATGAACTGGCTGGGGATGCTGGTCGACTTGAGCCACGTCTCGCCGGAGACGATGGACGATGCGCTGCGCGTCACGCAGGCGCCGGTGATCTTCTCGCATTCCTCGTCGCGTGCGGTGAACGATCATCCGCGCAACGTGCCCGACAGCGTCCTCCAGCAGCTCCCGAAGAACGGCGGCGTGATCATGGTGACGTTCGTGCCCGGCTTCATCTCGCCGGAGGTGAGGGCCTGGAGCGATCAGCAGACCGCCGAACAGGATCGCGTGAAGGCGCTGCACCCCGGCGATGCCGCGGCCGTGAAGGCGGGCGTTGACGCGTGGACCGCCGCGCACCCGGCGCCGCATGCGTCGGTGTCGCAGGTCGCCGACCATATCGATCACATCCGGCAGGTCGCGGGCATCGATCACATCGGCCTGGGCGGTGACTTCGACGGCATCACGCAGGTGATTCCGGGTCTCGACAACGTGTCGACGTATCCGAACCTCACCGCGGAGCTGCTGCGCCGCGGCTACAGCGACGGCGACGTCAAGAAGATCATCGGCGGCAACATCCTGCGCGTCATGCGCGAGGTCGAGAAGGTGTCGAAGCGCCTGCAGTCCGAGCGCGGGCCGTCGACGGCGGTGTTTCACGCGCCCACGTCGGCGTCGCGATGATGCGGGTGTGCGCCGGGTCTGAAGACCGCGACGTCACCGGACAACAGCGCAGGGCGGGTCGTTAGACCCGCCATCGTGAACGCAGTGCCTTCGATCAATCGTGCGCCCACCGTTCGCATCGTCGCCATGGGCGACTCGACGACGGCGGGGACGCCGGCGTTCACGTCACCTCGCGAGGCGCCGCCGAGCGGACGCGGCGATGAGACCAGCCAGTACGCCTACTGGCTGACGAAGGCGCATCCCGGGTGGGAGGTGATCAACCAGGGCATCAACGGGGAGCGCAGCGACCAGATCCGCGCGCGCTTCGAAGCGGACGTCGTCGCGAAGCAGCCGGCGATCGTGGTGATCATCGCGGGCGTCAACGACGTCTATCAGGGACGCGGCGTCGAGCACGTGACGACGCAGCTTGCGGCGATGTACGCGCGCGCAAAAGAGGCAGGCCTCGAGGTCGTGGCGGGCAGCATCATTCCTTACAACACGGCGACGCCCGATCAGAACGCGCGCATGCACGCCATCAACGACTGGATCCGCGCGCAGGCGGCACGCGACCCGAACGTCCGCTTCGTCGACACGCGCGCGGCGGTCGCGGCGCCAGGAGATCCGGATCGCCTCGTCAGCTCACCCGATGGCTTGCATCCGGACTCGACTGGCTATCGGGCGATGGCGCACGCACTCGAGCAAGCGATCGTCGTCTTGATCGGCCCCTGAGCCCTAAGCCGTGAGCCCTGAGCCGGCGTGAGCCCTGAGCCTTGAGCCCTGAGCCATGAGCCCTAAGCCTTGAGCCATGAGCCCTAAGCCTTGAGCCCTGAGTCCTGCGCCCTGAGTCCCGCCCCGCTCACCACCGTCAGCCACCGCCACGCGGCGCTCGCGAGGATGACCAGCACGCACACCATCATGACGACGGTGAGGATCGAGTTGAGATAGCCCTGGACGTGCAGCGCCGCGTTCGGCCCGATCGCCATCGGCCAGAAGTTGTCGCGGACGCTCAGCACTCCCGCCGACAGCGTCGTCGTGGCGACGAACAGCATCGGCAGCAGCGTGACCCACGCGTAGCGCGCGCGTCCGACGTTGATGATCACGGTCGTCCCGACCGCCAGGGCGAGCGACGCGAGCAGCTGGTTGGCGATCCCGAACATCGGCCAGATCGTCGAGATGCTCCCCGCCCAGATGAAATACCCCCATGCCGAGACGACGAGCAGCGACGAGACGGCGGCTCCCGGGATCCAGTCGTGGCGGGCGAACGGCTCGTAGGCGCGGCCGAGGAACTCGCCGACGAGGAATCGCGCGACGCGCGTACCGGCATCGATCGTGGTGAGGATGAAGAGCGCCTCGAACATGATCGCGAAGTGGTACCAGTAGTCCACGAGCGCGCGCATGCCCGGCAGGCCGCTGAAGATCTGGGACATCCCGACCGCGAGCGACACGGCGCCGCCGGTGCGCCCCGCGACCGCCTCCCCGACGGCCGCTTCGAGCGACGGCAGGTTCGTCACGCTCATCCCCAGGTTCGCGAAGACGTGCGGCGGCGTGTTGATCGCGAAGTAGTCGCCGGGATAGAGCGCCGAGGCCGCGATGATCGCCATGATGCCGACGAGCCCTTCCATCAGCATCGCGCCGTAGCCGATGACGCGGATATCCGACTCCCGGTTCACCATCTTGGGCGTCGTGCCCGACGCGATGAGCGCGTGGAACCCGGAGATCGCGCCGCACGCGATCGTGATGAAGGCGAAGGGAAACAGCGGCCCGGGGACGAGCGGGCCGCCGCCGGCGGTGAATCGGGTGAACGCCGGCATGCGCAGCTCCGGGTTCACGACGATCACGCCGACGACCAGCGCGCCGATCGTGCCGATCTTCATGAACGAGCTCAGATAGTCGCGAGGCGCCAGCAGCAGCCACACCGGCAGGACCGACGCGACGAATCCATACGCGGCCAGCAGCACGACGAGCTCGGCACGATTGAACTGGAAGAGATGCCCGAACGAGGACGCGGCGACCGGCTTGCCGAGGAACACCGCGGCCAGCATGCCGAGCACCCCGATGATCGTCGCTTCCGCCACCTTGCCCGGACGCAGCCGGTACATGTAGAGCCCGACGAACAGCGCCAGCGGAATCGATGCGCCGATCGTGAAGGTGCCCCAGGCGCTCTCGTGAAGCGCGTTCACCACCGCGAGCCCGAGGCCCGCCAGGGCAATGACGATGATGAAGAGGATCGCGACGGCGGCGGTCGCGCCGGCGACCGGGCCGATTTCGGTGCGCGCGAGGTCCGCGAGCGATCGTCCGCCGGCGCGCGTCGACGCCCACAGAATCACGAGGTCGTGGACCGCGCCCGCCAGACAGACGCCGCCGACCAGCCAGATGAGTCCCGGCGCGTACCCGAACTGCGCCGCGAGCACCGGACCGATCAAAGGGCCGGCGCCGGCAATCGCGGCGAAGTGATGGCCGAAGAGCACCCAGCGCGTCGTCGCGTGGTAGTTGTGACGATCGGGGCGGACGTGCGCAGGCGTCGGCCGGCTGTCGTCGAGCACCAGCACGCGCGCGGCGATGAAGCCGCTGTAGTAGCGATACGCGATGGTGAGGATGCCGAGAATGGGCAGGATGACGTAGAGCGCCCGCATCGGCCGAGATTCTAGCTGAAACGGGTATAGTGGGATCAGCCACCTGCCCAGGGACAGCCGACAGGGAGTTTATGTTTCGTTCACTCGGTACGATCCTGCTGGCCGCCGCCGTCCTCGTCGCGCCGGCCGCCGCGCAGAAGTTCAAGCTGTCGACCCTGTCGGTCCCGATCTACGTCACGGTGACGGACATCGAGAAGCGGCTCGTCCCGGATCTCGTGCTGGACGATTTCGAGGTCCTCGACAACGGCAGGCCGCAGCCGATCACCACCTTCGACAACAAGCCGACGCCCATCACCGCGATCGTCATGCTCGACACGAGCGGCAGCATGACCGCCGCGCTCGATCTCGTGAAGCAGGGGGCGGAGCAGTTCCTGCTGCGGCTGCTCCCCGACGATCAGGCGCAGGTGGGCGCGTTCAACGACAAGATCGAGTTCCACCCGGAAACGGAGTTCACCAGCGATCGCGATCGGCTCGTCTCGCTGTTGAAGGAGCTGGACTTCGGGTATCCGACGCGCCTCTACGACGCCGTCGACGAGAGCATCGCGCGGCTCGAGGCGATGCCCGAGCGGAAAGTCGTGCTCGTGTTCACCGACGGCGACGACACGTCGAGCAAGCTGGGGGTCGGCAAGGTGAACGATCGCGCGCGAGAGAAGGACGTGATGATCTACGCGATCGGGCTGGTGAACGAGTACTTCAACGGCCAGCAGCGCGTGCGGAGCCAGCCGGACCGCGGGTTGAAGCGGCTGGCGGAGGATACGGGCGGCGGCTACTTCGAGCTGAAGCGCACGGCCGACCTCAACGAGACCTTCACCCGCGTCGCGCAGGAGCTGCACAGCCAGTACGTGCTCGGTTTTTCACCCGAGACGCTGGACGGGAAGGTGCACAAGCTCGAAGTCCGCGTGAAGAAGTCGGGCATGAACGCGCGGGCGCGCAAGAGCTACGTTGCCGCGAGCGCCACGCCGTCAGGGTTGTAATGACCACGGATGGACACGGGCACGCATCCTGGGCACCCTTGTCGCGTGGAGTGAATCGGGTGGCGGTGCAGGCCGGGTCGTGGGACCCGGCGGGCCGGTGAGCCGCTGAACCAGCGGGCCGTACGGGCCCACCGGTTACACGAAGAACGCGAGCAGCGTGATGGCAAGTAGAAACGCGACGATCCGGTCGGCGTTGCTGGAAATGTTCCATTCGAACATGATGTGTCTCCTTTCAGACAGTTAGACGGAGACACCTCGCCAGCGGTTTAGCCTCACGCCTGAATTTCACACCTTTTA
>JABFWM010000023.1 GCA_013362195.1 Acidobacteriota bacterium | reverse complement strand
GGCGTCCGGCGATCCCGCGCCGGCGCGAGCAGGACACGATCGACGCCGGCGTCGAGATAGCCGAGCGAGCGCAGCTGCTGCCGTAGCTCGTCGACGCGAGGATCGCGCGGTCCGTTCGTCACTGGCGTCTCGCCGCGACGAAGGCCGACAGGTCGCGCAGGTGATCGGCGCGTGCGCCGAACGGCGCCAGCGCACGATCGGCGGTTTCGCAGAGCTCCGCCGCAATCTGCCGCGCGCCGTCGACGCCGCTGAACGACACGAACGTCGTCTTGCGCGCGTCTTCGCGAACCGCCTTGCCGGTCTGCGCCGGATCGCCTTCGACGTCGAGCAGGTCGTCCACGATCTGAAAGGCGAGTCCGAGGTTCTTGGCGTAGGCGGCCAGCGCCGCGATCGGTTCGGCGGCGGCGCCGGCGGTCAGCGCGCCGCACGTCGCTGCCGCAACGAACAGGGCGCCGGTCTTGCCGCGATGAATGCGCTCGAGCGCTTCGAAGGTGATCTGCTGATCGATCGAGCGTAGATCGATCGCCTGGCCGCCAATGAGTCCGGCGGGACCGACCGCGTCGGAGGTCACCGTGGCCAGCCGGGTCGCCAGCGGCGGTTCGTACGCGCCTGCCAGCGTGCCGAACGCGAGGTTCAGCAGTCCGAACGCCGCGAGAATGGCCATGGCCTCGCCGAACTCGAGGTGATTCGCGGGGCGCCCCCGCCGCAGCGGCGCGTTGTCCATGGACGGCAGGTCGTCGAGGATGAGCGACGCCGAGTGTACCAGCTCGATCGCGGCGGCCGCGGGCACGGCGCGCGCCACGTCGCCGCGGCACAACTCCGCGCAGGCGAGGACCAGCACCGCGCGAACCTGTTTCGACGGGGCGAGCGCCGTGTAGGCCATCGATCGCTCGACCGGGCCGTCACCGGCGGGCATCAGCCGCTCCAGCTCCGCGGTGACGCGGCGCTGATAGGCGGCAAACACGGCCGGCAGCGCGCTCATTTCGTCGCGGGAACGAACACCAACAGGTACTGGTAGCGGAGGAAGTCGCCGCGGGAGTGCAGCCTCAGTCCAGCGCGCCCGGCATCGCGGATGACGCGGTCGGCGTCGATGCGTTGTTCGAGCGGCGGTCCTGGACCGTAGCCATCCTTCTTGAAGTTGACGATCCCGATCCGTCCGTCCGGCTTGAGCGACGCCATGAGGTTCTTCAACAGCACGACGGGCTGTTCCATCTCGTGATACGCGTCGACGATCAGCGCCGCGTCGAGCGTGCGCGGCGGGAGCTGCGGGTTGACCGCCGTCCCGAGCTTCGTGATGACCCTGGTCTGAAAGCCGAGGCGCTGCACGCGGCGCCGAATCGCTTCGAGCATCTCCTGCTGGATGTCCTCGGCGTACACGCGTCCGTTCGGGCCGACGCGATCGGCGAGCCGCACCGTGAACCATCCGCCGCCCGCGCCGAGGTCGGCAACGACGCTGCCGTCGCCGATCCCGAGTTCGTCCATGATCCGATCCGGCCGCTGCCACGCGACCCGATCCGGTCCTTCGAGGTCGCCGAGCTGCGTGGGCGAGAACAGTCGTGCGTGCTGCGCGTGTGGCGACGCCGCGGCAAGCGTCACGATCGCGATACCCGCGAAGAGCCGCGTCATCACTTCCGGCGCGCCTTCGGCCGGCGCGCATTGCCTTTCGGGCGTCTGGCCGTCTCGCCGGGAATACCCGGCGTCGTCATTTCCTCGGCCGAGAGGATCCGATCGAGCTGGTCCGGCGGTACGAGATTGCGCTCGCGCACCAGATCGCGGATGGATCGTCCGGTCCGCACCGCGGTCTTTGCGATATCGGCGGTCTCGGCGTAGCCGATGTACGGACTCAACGCCGTCGCCAGCGCGGTGCTGCGATCGAGCAGCTCCCGGCAGCGCGCCTCGTCGGCGCGGATGTCGGCGATGCAGCGCTCGGTGAAGACCGTCATGGCCTGCGCGAGGATCTTCGATGCATGGAGGGCGTTCCACGCGAGCACGGGCATCATCACGTTGAGCTCGAGCTGACCGGCGAGCGACGCGGCCAGCACCGCGGCGTCGCAGCCCACGACCTGCTGACAGACCTGATTCACCATCTCGGGAATCGAGGGGTTCACCTTGCCCGGCATGATCGAGGAGCCCGGCTGCACGGCGGGGAGGAGGACCTCGCCTAGGCCCGCGCGCGGCCCGGAGCTGAGGAGCCGCAGGTCCGATGCAATCTTGTCGAGTTCCACGGCGAGGCGCCGCAGGCCGCCGGAATACGCGAGCACGTCCCCCATGCTTTGCGTCAGGCGAAACGCGTTGCGCGCGGGGCGCAGCCGCAACGCGAGCGCATCCGACACGTGCGCGATGGCGCGTTCGGTGACGTCCTTGCCGGCGTTCAAGCCGGTGCCGACCGCCGTCGCGCCGAGGTTCAATTCGTGCAGGCTCGCCGCGCTCCGCTGGAGCTCTTCAGCCGCCTGCCGCACGTTGGCCGCATAGCCGCCGAACTCCTGGCCGAGGGTCAGTGGGACGGCGTCCTGCAGATGCGTGCGGCCCGTTTTCAACACGCGCGCGAACGTGCGCGCCTTGTCGTCGAGCGCGGCCGCGAGCGTCGCCGCCGCGTCGAGCAGGCGCGGCAGCACGATCAGGAGCGACAGCCGTGTGGCCGTCGGGAACACGTCGTTGGTCGACTGTCCCATGTTCACGTGATCGTTGGGATGCACGAGATCGTAGGTGCCGCGGGTGCCGCCGAGAATCTCGGCGGCGCGATTCGCCAGCACCTCGTTGGTGTTCATGTTGTGCGACGTGCCGGCGCCGGCCTGATACACGTCCACGACGAACTGGTCGCGCAGCGCGCCGGCGATCACTTCGTCCGCGGCCTGCCCGATCGCCCGCGCGAGGCCGCGATCGAGGCGGCCGGCGGCGGCGTTCGCCAGCGCCATGGCGCGCTTGATCTGCACGGTCGCGACGATCAGCTCGTCGTGCGCGCGGAGCCCGCTGATCGGGAAGTTTTCGACGGCGCGCTCGGTCTGCACGCCGTAATACGCGTGGGCGGGCACGCGCACCTCGCCCAGCGGATCGCGCTCGGTGCGCCATCGCGCGGGGCGAGCGGCGTGCTGCGGCGATGGTCCGCGCATGGGCTCCTCAATTATACTGCCCGTATGCTGCCTTCTTTTCGCGACAGCGTCGTCCGATTGATCACGCGCACCTCGACCGACCTGCCGCCGGACGTGCGCGCCGCGATGGCGAGCGCGCTCGCCTCGGAGGAGCGCGCCACCCGCGCCGGTCAGGCGCTGACGATCATCGCGCAGAACATCGATCAGGCCGCGTCCTGCGAAGGGCCGATCTGCCAGGACACCGGCATGCCGACCTTTGAAGTCAAGACGCCGGTCGGCGCCAATCAGATCTGGATGAAGCACGAGATTCGCGAAGCGGTGGCCGAAGCCACGCGTCTCGGCAAACTGCGGCCGAACTCCGTCGACTCGATCACGGGGGAGAACTCGGGGAACAATCTCGGCCCGGGGACGCCGATCGTCCACTTCGAGCAGTGGGAGCAGGACGTCATCGAAGTGAAGTTGATCCTGAAGGGCGGCGGCTGCGAGAACACGAACGCGCAGTACTCGCTTCCCGCCGACCTCGATCACCTCGGACGCGCCGACCGATCGCTCGACGGCGTCCGCAAGTGCATCCTGCACGCGGTGTGGAAGGCACAGGGAAAAGGCTGCAGTCCGGGCGCCGTCGGCGTGTGCGTCGGCGGCGATCGCACCTCCGGCTACCTGCACGCGAAAGAACAGCTGTTCCGCACGCTGGACGACGTGAATCCGGACGCGCGGCTGGCCGCCATCGAGCACGCGGTGATGGCGGAGGCGAACGAATTGACGGTTGGTCCGATGGGCTTCGGCGGCAAGACCTCGCTCATCGGCTGCAAGATCGGCGCGCTCAATCGGCTGCCGGCCAGCTTCTTCGTGTCAATCGCCTACGACTGCTGGGCGTTCCGCCGCCTCGGCATCACGCTCGACGCGCGCACCGGCGCAATCACGTCATGGCTCTATCGCGACGCCGACGCGCCGTCGACGCCAATGCTGAAGCCGGAGGAAGTGGCCGCCGGCTTTCCCCTCACCGGCCGCGAAATTCGCCTCCGCGCCCCGATCACGGAGGCGCAGGTTCGCGCGCTCAAGGTCGGAGACATCGTGCTCGTTTCGGGCCGGATGTTCACCGGCCGCGACGCCGTGCACGCGTACTTGATGAAGAACGAACCGCCGGTCGATCTGCGCGGCAGCGCGCTCTATCACTGCGGGCCCGTCGTCGTGAAAGAGGCGGACGGGAACTGGAGAGTGACCGCTGCCGGTCCGACGACGAGCATCCGCGAGGAACCGTATCAGGCGGAGATCCTCAAGCGCTATGGCGTGCGGGTCGTCATCGGCAAGGGCGGGATGGGCGCGAAGACGCTGGCGGGGCTCCAGGAATCCGGCGCCGTCTATCTGAACGGCATCGGCGGCGCCGCGCAGTTCTACGCGCGCTGCATCGAGCGCGTCACCGGCGTGTCGCTGATGCAGTTCGGCACGCCCGAAGCGATGTGGCACCTCGAGGTGCGCGACTTTCCCGCCATCGTCACGATGGATGCGCACGGCCACAGCCTGCACAAAGACGTCGAAGCGGCGTCCGGCGAGCGGCTGGAAGCGATTCCGCATTAGCAGCGGCGTTCTCATCACAAGTTCACGAAGACCACGAAGATCACGAGGACTCTTTTTTAGAGCTCCCTTTCGTGATCTTCGTACCTTTGGGATCTTCGTGACGAGCGGTCGGCCGCGATCGGTGCACGGCGCCGCGATTCAGGCCATCGCCTCCGCAAACAGCGCGGTCAACGTCGCGGCGGGATCGGCGCCGCGCGCGAGCTGAATGCGGACGGTGCGGCGATCGTGCGCTTCGAGCGTCTGCGCGTCGCCGACCGCCTGCGCGGCCTTCAACTGCGCAAAGGTGTAAGGCGCCTCGGGGATGGGCGTCTGGGTCGCGTCTTCACCGGTGATCACGAACGCGACGACGGTGTTGGGACCGCCTTTGTGGTACTGACCGGTCGAGTGCAGGTAGCGCGGGCCGACGCCGAACGTGCTCGCGGCGCGCGTTCGCGTGCGGATCGCGCGGCGAATCTCGCCGATGGCCGTCTCGGTTTCCGCCGCGGCGGGAAGGTACGAGAGAAAAGCGACGTAGTCGCGCGGGCGCAGCGTCGCGAGCGCCGCGCGCACGACCGCGGCAGGTGACCCGCCCCTCAGCCGCGAGTACACCGAGACGTCTCCTGCGCGTGCCGTCGGTGCGCCGGGCTCGAGCTGTCCCCGGGCGAGCAGCGCCTTCGTTTTCTCCTTGGCTTCGGTGACGTTCGGCTCGTCGAACGGATTGACGCCAATCAGTGCGCCGGCGATCGCGGTCGCGAACTCCCAACGGAAGAATTCGGCGCCGAGCCCGTCGACGCGCGTGCTCAGCCGCAGCACCGGGTGGCCCGCGTCCTCGAGCGCGTCGAGCATCGCGCGGTCCGGTGCGTCGCGCTCCGTCGCGATGGCGACGAAGCAGCGATCGTCGCCGTACTCGCCGGGCCGGCCGAGGGGTTCGTCGACGACCGGCAGCGCGCCCTTGCCGTGCTTCCCGGTGCTCTCCGCGACGAGCTGTTCGATCCACAGCCCGAGCGCGCGCAGCGACGCCGGCAGGACGACGGTGAGCTTGTCGCGGCCGCTCGCCGCATTCGATCCGATGAAGGCGCCGAGCTCGAGACCGGCGTTCTGGTGATTTTCCTGACGGCAGCCGTCGGACATCGCGGCGCCGCCGGCGAGCATCGCCGCGATCGGCGCGCCGATGAGCGCGCCGGGCACCAGGCCGAACAACGACAACGCGGAGAAGCGTCCGCCGATGTCCGGCGGGTTGAGGAACACGTGACGATAGCCGCGCTCCGCGGCGAGGCGCGCCAGTCCGGTGCCGGGGTCGGTTACGGCGACGAAGTGCCGCCCCGCGCGATCGCCCACGCGCGCGGTCATGTGCTGCCAGAACAGCTTCTCCATCGAGGCCGGTTCGATCGTCCCGCCGCTCTTGCTCGCGACGAGGAAGAGCGTGTGTGCCGGGTCGAGCCGCTCCAGCGCGCCGGCGATCGCCGCCTCGTCGGTCGTGTCCATCACCGCGAGCGACGGAGACCCGTCCTTGACGCCATACACGGCGCGCATCACCTCGGCGCACAGGCTGCTGCCGCCCATGCCGAGGAGGTAGACCGTGTCGATCCCATCGCGGCGCATCTTGTCGGCGACGGCGTCGACTCGTGCGAGTTCGGGCTTCATGCCGGTCGGCACGTCGAGCCAGCCGAGGCGGTTGGCGATGGCGCGGCCCTCGTCGCTGTCGGGTTGCGCTGTCCAGACGGTCACGTCACGGCGCCAGATACGAGGGACGAGCGGGATGACAAGGTCGGCAGCAGCGGGATGGGCCACGGCCCAGTGTATAATCAGAGGAACGGTCCCTGAGGAGAATCTGCACCATGATCAATGTCACCCCGGCAGCGGCCACCAAAATCACCGAGCTGCTGACCGAAGAGAACAAGACCGAGGCGGGCCTCCGCGTGTTCGTCCAGGGCGGCGGCTGCTCCGGATTCCAGTACGGCCTGATGATTGACGAAGGGGAAGGGGACGCCTCCACCGATTCGGTCATCGAATCGAACGGGGTGAAACTGCTCGTCGATCCGATCAGCGCCCGCTACCTGCGCGGCGCGGAAGTGGACTTCGTCGACAACATCACGGGCGGCGGTTTCACCATCAAGAACCCGAACGCGAAGTCGACCTGCGGCTGCGGGTCATCCTTCAGCGTGTAAGCCTCCTTCCGCCTCGAGGGGGGAGCTGCGGCCGTGCCGCCGCAGCTCCCGCCTTCAGGCGCACCTGTGATCGACCTCCACACTCACAGCACTGCCTCGGACGGAACGCTCGCGCCCGCCGCGCTCGTCGACGCAGCGTCGGCCGCAGGGCTGCGCGTGCTCTCGGTCACCGACCACGACACGACCGGCGGCCTCGACGTGGCGGCGGCCGCCGCCGCCCGCCTCGGGATCGAGCTCGTGCCCGGGATCGAGATCAGCGCCGTCTCCGACGGGCGCGACATGCACATCCTCGGCTACTTCATCGATCCGGCGGCGGCGCGGCTGCGGGCGTTTCTCGACCGGCAGCGGGCCGATCGCGTGCGCCGCGTCGAAGAGATGACGGCGCGGCTCGCGCGACTGGGATGTGCGATCGACGCGGACGCGGTGCTCGCCGCGGCGGCGGCCGGACGCAGCGTCGGCCGGCCGCAGATCGCCGCCGCGCTGATCGCCGCCGGCCACGTGCACACGCGTGACGAAGCGTTCGATCGGTTTCTCGAGTACGGCGCGCCAGCCTACGTGCCCCGTCAGGGGACATCGCCGGAAGAGGTCATCGCCATTCTCCACGATGCCGGCGGGCTCGTCTCGCTCGCGCATCCCGGGGTCACCAGGCGCGACGATCGGATCGCGGCGCTCGCCGCTGCCGGCCTCGACGCGCTCGAAGCGCGCCACTCGGACCATGACGCCGCCGCGGAGCAGCATTACCGCGCGGTGGCGCGCGTGCACGGCCTGCTCGTCAGCGGAGGGTCCGACTTCCACGGCGACGTCGGTCACCGCGCCGCGAGGCTCGGCCTGGTGAGCGTGCCCGAAGAGGACTATGCCGCGCTCAAGGGCGCGCTCGAGCGCCGGCGGCACCGCGCGTCGTGACTGTCGGACCGGTCCTTCGCCTGGCCAACGTGCGCAAGGCGTATCAGGGCCTGCGCCCGCTGCGCGTCCGCGATCTGACGATTGACGCCGGCCAGCGCGTCGCGGTCTCCGGCCTCGATGCCGGCGCGGCGGAGGTGCTGGTGAATCTCGTCACCGGCGCCTCGATCCCCGACGAGGGCGAAGTCGCCGTGCTCGGACGCACGACCGTGTCGATTGCCGACGGCGACGACTGGCTCTCCTCCCTCGACCGCTTCGGCATCGTCAGTCCTCGCGCCGTGCTGCTCGACGGCGCGACGCTCATGCAGAATCTCGCGATGCCGTTCACGCTCGACATCGATCCGGTGCCGGCGAACGTCGCGTCGCGGGTCGCGAGCCTGGCGATTGAAGCGGGCCTGTCGGGAGCGGTGCTGCAGCAGCCGATGGCGCAGCTGACCCCGGAGGCGCGCATCCGCGCCCATCTCGTGCGCGCGGTCGCCCTCGATCCGCAGCTGTTGATTCTGGAGCACCCGACCGCGTCGCTGCCCGCCGCCGATCGCCGTCCGTTCGGCGAGGACGTTGCGCGCGTCGCCGAGGCGCGATCGCTGGCGACGCTGATTGTGTCGGAGGATCAGGAGTTCAGCCGGGCCGCCGCGCACCGCCAGCTCGCGCTGCACGGCGCGACCGGCGAATTGACGCCGCGGCGGCGCGGCCTCTTTGGCTGGTGAGGATCGTCTCAGCGCTTCTCGATCACGCCGCACGCGACGCGCGGTCCGCCGCTGACACCGGACTTCGGCTCGCCCGTCTTCATCTCGTCGGGGTTGCCGTGAATGATGATCGCGGATCCGTCCGAGTCGAAGAGCGACAGAGGACCGTCCGAGAGCGTCACCCGCGTCGTGGTAGCTCTCATCGCGCCGCGTCCGTTCGACGTGACTTCGAGATTGGGGAGGTCGCCCATGTGGAAGGGATGGTTCGCATCCGGATCCGGGTTCCCCGCGGGACCGGGATCGAAGTGGCCGCCGGCGGCGGCGAAGTCGGGCGTGCATTTGCCGACCGCGTGCAGGTGCACACCATGCCGCCCTTCCTTCAGCCCCGTCACCATGAGCTGAATATTGACGACTTTACCGGTGCCGTCCGGGCTCTCCACGAACTCCGCCGTCCCGCTGATCCCGTCGCCCTTGATATCCGCGTGGGCACGCACGGTGCCGCCGTCCGCCGCCTGCTGCGGCCGTCCGCCCGTCTTCGGGTACTGTGCCGGCGTTTCCGCCGCCGCGATCAGCGCGGCGCCCGACAGCGCCACCACCGCAGCTATGATCATTCGGTGCTTCATCGTTCCTCCTGCGCACCGTAATCTATCACTTCCACTTTGATGACTGAGACCCGCGACGGCGCACGGCGCCTCGTCCTTTTCGACATCGACGGCACCCTCGTGCTGACCGGCGGCGCCGGATTGCGCGCCATGAACCGTGCGTGCGCGGAGATCGTCGGCCGCGCCGACGCGCTGAACGGCATCCCGGTCGCGGGCCGCACCGACTGGATCATCCTGCACGACGCATTCCGCGCCGGCGGGATGACGCTCGACGATCCGATGTTCGCCGCGATTCGCGAACGCTACGTCACGCACCTCCGCGACGAGATTCAGCAGCGCGGCACGGGCACCAAGGCGGTGATGCCGGGCATCCGCGAACTGCTCGACGCGCTGGAAGCGCGCTCCGACGTCGCGCTCGGGCTGCTCACCGGCAACTTCGCCGACGGCGCGCGCATCAAGTTGGAGCACTTCGACCTGTGGCGCTACTTCCGCTGCGGCGCCTTCGGCGACGATGCGGTGGATCGTAACGCGCTCGTGCCGGTGGCGCTCAGCCGCGCACGCGAGTGCGGCGTCGCCGACGTCCACGCCTCGCATACGCTCGTCGTCGGCGACACGCCGCACGATATCGCGTGCGCGCTCGCCGCCGGGGCCACGCCCGTCGGCGTCGCGACCGGGAGCTATTCCGTCGATCAGCTGCGCGCGAGCGGTGCCGAGACCGTGTTCGCGGACTTGAGCGACACGAAGGGGTTCCTCTCGCTGCTGTAAGAGGTGTCCGCTGACAACCAACGGCTCGTCACGACCGCCACGAAGATGCGGCGACGAGCAACATGTTTCGGGTACGTTGGTGATCTTCGTGAGGAGCCGTCGGCCGTCTCAGGGAAGCGCGCCACACTTTCCTGTTGTGGCGGAAGCGCCTGGGAGTCGAACCCAGCCCTCCCGCTCAACGCGGGAAGCAACCGATTTTGAAGACCGGGAGGGCCACCGGGCCCCGTTCGCTTCCTCTCTTGATCGTCGGGGACCCCTGCACCCCGACTGGCTCGCTCCATTCCGCGACCGCTCCGCCGGTCGCTCCATGCCGCTCGCATTGGCGACGTCGGGGACCCCTGCACCC